>JAOUJT010000127.1 GCA_029883105.1 Gammaproteobacteria bacterium | reverse complement strand
CGCCTTGCGACGATAGCCCCAAACATCACCAGTGATGGCTGGCTGTATAGTCGGGATGTCCAACTTGCCCAGGCGTTTGAAGGCTTCTACCAATACGGATTGTTTGGCGGCAATTTGTGCTTCATGAGACAGATGTTGCAGGCTACACCCCCCACACAACTCATAGTGTGCGCACTGGGGCTCAACCCTATCGACCGATGCCTTAAGCACTTCAACGGTCACGGCCTCATCATAACTGCGATGACGGTTGTGGAGACGGATCATCACCTCTTCACCGGGCAGCGCGCCAGCAACAAAGGTGGCTTTGCCATCGATATGGGCAACACCCTTGCCATCATGGCTTAGTGATTCTATTAGGGCGGGAACTGGTTCAGTGGGGAAATTACGTATTTTGCGTCTTCGTGCCATGGAATTACTACTGTATAGATCGGTGGGAGGAAAAAGTCTGGTCTTATTCGGACCAGGCAGAGAGAAATTCATTCAGATGTGTCTTTTGCTCCTGCTGCAATGCATTGCGCACAAGCCAACATTCTGTGGAGTATTCATCCTTACTTAGCTGACCGAGGAACTGCTGGAAACGCAGATAGACAAGATAGGTGTTTACCACCTCGAGCTCACTGGCTGTGCGGATGGTATCTAGACCAGCATGACGGTATGTATCCCAAACCTTGTCATGACTCATGAGCATATTTCCGGGCAAACCCAATAAGCAGGAGAACTCATCTAGTGGCACATCTGCATTGGCTGAGAAGCCGGCCAGCATATCCTTCAAATCAGGACTTATGGCCTCATCTTCCTCAGCCCAGAAATGAGGGGCTCTGATGCCATGTAGCAGGGAGCGATAATGCAATACGGGGAAATCAAAATCACTGCCACTCCAAGATAGCAGGGGCGCTGCATAGGCATCGATGGCATCGTAGAACCGCTGTATCAGTTCGCCTTCAGCGCAGTCATCATTACTCAGTGATAAGACCTTAAAGCCATTGTCGTCACGCACACTGATGGAAATGCTACAGATACGATGGAGATGCAGACGCAGAAACTCGGAATTTTCAGTCTCCTGACGGCGTTTATAAAACATGACATTGGCCACCTCTTTGTCGCTTAAGTCATGTAGCTCATACAGTTTTCTGCCACCCTCGATGTCTGGAATGGTTTCGATCTTGAAGACGATAATGGTCATAGGTAACTACTTAGTCTGGAAACACGCCGGTAGAGAGATAACGATCACCACGGTCACAAACAATGCTGACGATGATGGCATTCTCTACCTGCCGTGAAAGTTTTAGCGCGGCGGCTACAGCACCACCTGAGGAGATACCGGCAAAGATCCCTTCACGTTGTGCCAAGGCACGGGTGGTCTCTTCGGCATCCTTTTGACTCACATCCATAATGCTATCCACCCGCTCGGGCTGATAGATACGGGGCAGGTAGGCTTCAGGCCAGCGGCGGATGCCAGGTATGCTGGCACCCTCTTCCGGCTGAACCCCAACGATCTGTATATTAGGGTTCTTCTCTTTAAGAAAGCGTGAGGTACCGATGATGGTTCCGGTGGTCCCCATGGCACTGACGAAATGGGTCACCCCACCTTCGGTGTCGCACCAGATCTCCGGCCCCGTGGTTTCATAATGGGCTAAGGGATTATCCGCATTGGCAAACTGATCCAGGACGATGCCCTTGCCCTGTTCTTGCATCTCATGGGCCAGGTCACGGGCCCCTTCCATGCCTTCATCCTTGGATACCAGTAAGATCTCGGCTCCATAGGCCTTCATCAGCGCACGTCGTTCGACACTCATGTGCTCAGGCATCACCAGTACCATATGATAGCCCTTGATGGCCGCCGCCATGGCCAGAGCGATACCGGTATTGCCACTGGTGGCCTCGATCAGTGTATCGCCGGTTTTGATCTCGCCGCGCAGCTCGGCATGATTGATCATGCTCATGGCTGGCCGATCCTTGACGGAACCGGCAGGATTGTTACCCTCTAGTTTTAACAGGATGATATTTGAGCTATCACCAGACAGGCGCTGTAATCTCACCAGTGGTGTGTTGCCGACAAATTGTTCGATGGTTGGAAAATTCATGGCCGCTAGTTTACTGTATTTGTGTAGTGCTTAGCATTGATTTGTGGGATTTCTTTACACGAAACGCAGAAACGAATTACACTATAACCATGTTAAGTTAAGGGTTAATAACAGGGATGGAAGTTCACAACATAGAATTGGCACTGAAACGGGCGGCCGGTCGCGCAGACCTGGCCGCCGAGTTGCATCAAATGCTGGTGAAAAGCAGCAGTGAAATAAAAGGGCTTATGGAACAGAGCTGGCACAGCGGCGATCATGAGAGCCTGCTGACACACGTCCATAAGCTCAATGGCTCCACTCGCTACTGTGGTGTACCCGAATTGGAATCCTGTGCTGAGAAGCTGGAGATCCTGCTAAAAGCAGGAGAGAAAGAGCTTGGTCGGGGATATCAGGCGCTTATTGATGCCATCGAACGGATGATTCAACAGCCGATTCAATTCAAAGGCTAGGCCATTTCCAGTACCACAAAGGCGATAGCATAGTGGTGTTCATCACTAAGTGTTAAGTGTGCCGATAAGATGCCGGCCTGCTGGGTTTTCTCTTTCGCTACGGCATCAAAGCTGAGACCGGGTTTTCCCAGCTCATCTCGTGTCACACAGATATGTTTCATACTCAGGCCATGCCTGAAGCCTGAGCCCAGGGCCTTGGCAGTAGCTTCTTTCGCGGCAAAGCGTTTTGCCAGATAGTGAGCCTGTGAGCTGTTTTCATCGTATTCTTCCAGTTCTGCTGCAACCAGGATGCGCTCGGCAAAACGTCGTCCATGCTGATCCAGACTCTTTTGTATACGCCGCACATCGACGATGTCACTACCTATACCGTAGATCATGCCCCAGCCCTGGCATCCATCATCAGTTGTTTCATCTCACGTACCGAATCCTCTAGACCACTGAATATGGCTCGGGCGATGATGGCATGGCCGATATTCAATTCGCGGATTTGCCGGATGGCAGCGATGGGTTTGACGTTTTGATAATTAAGACCGTGACCGGCATTGACCTGCAGGCCCAGTGATACCCCCTGCTCTACCGCCTCAAGGATGCGTCGAAACTCCTCCGCCTGAACCTGTGGATTGCTGGCCTCGGCATAGGCACCGGTGTGTATCTCTATTACCGGCGCGCCCACATCTGCAGCGGCCTGCACCTGTGTGGCATCGGCATCGATGAATAGTGATACCCGGATGCCGGCATCATTCAGGCGTTCGCAGGCACGGCTCATCTTCTCCATTTGTCCTGCCACATCCAGCCCGCCTTCGGTGGTCAACTCTTCACGCCGTTCCGGTACTAGACAGCAATCGGTAGGTTGTACCTTTTCCGCGATGGCCAGCATCTCATCGGTAACCGCCATCTCCAGGTTCATCCGGGTGAGCAGGATATCCTTCAGCATATAGACATCCCGCTCCTGGATGTGTCGACGGTCTTCTCTCAGGTGCAGGGTTATGCCATCGGCACCGGCATGTTCGGAGGCAATAGCCGCCTGTATCGGATCCGGATAACGGGTACCGCGAGCCTGACGCAAGGTGGCTACGTGATCGATGTTTACTCCCAGAAGGATGCCGTCGTAGTGATTCATGAAAGCCTTTCTCTATTGTTTGTTGAAGCCTGCACCTGGGGCAGACAGTGACTGACGAAAGGCCTCTCGACTCTTGAGAGGCTTATCACCCAAATATCGGCTGAGTAGCGTGCGCATCAATTGTTTTGCCTGCTTCAGGCTACGTTCTGAAGCAAACTCGGAGCTGGCTAATTCTAGCAAGGTCTCTCCGTGGAGACGAACCCCTGAACACTGACTTGTACCTGCGCCCGTATCTATGACCGGTCCTTGCTCAAGATAATAACAATAGAGCTGATCTTTTTCGATCATCGCACCGCTATTGGCTTCATGGTCAAGAATAAGGCCATAACCCAGCTCATTTAGCAGTGCCAGCTCGAAGCGACGCAGACAAACCTCCGGTTCCTGACTTTCGGACAAACATTGTAGTGCACTCTGGTAGTGCTCAAATATGACGGGGTGTGGGTCGTGGCGGTGGGTCAGACGTAGGATCAATTCATTAAGGTAAAAACCGCTCATCAGGCTATTACCAGTGAGCAGGATTGGCAGACCATCGGTTTCCCACTGGGTCAGACTGCCAAGATCACTTTTTGATTGCCAGCTAAGCAGCATACGGCGAAAGGGTTGCAGGGCTTGTTTCTTTTGCGCACGACTACCACGAACGCCGCGGGCCACCATACCCAGGCGTCCGTATTCATGGCTGAAGACGTCGATTAATAAACTGGTATCACGATAAGGCTTGGTATGCAGGATATAGGCAGGATGCAGGTCAATGCGCTGCGTCTCAGACATCCGTGTATCCCAGACTACGCAGGGCTCGTTCATCGTCTGACCAGCCTTCCTTCACCTTCACCCATAATTCGAGGAATATTTTGGTATCAAACAACTTTTCCATATCGACACGCGCATCCTTACCGATGGACTTTAACATTGAGCCACCCTTACCGATGACAATGATCTTTTGTCCCTTACGTTCAACCCAAATCACCGCATGGATACGATACATACTCCCCTCTTCAACGAAGGATTCTATTTCGACACTAATACCATAAGGCAGCTCCTGACCCAGTCGACGCATCAGCTTTTCGCGTATGATTTCTGAGGCCAGAAAACGTTCACTGCGATCGGTAATCTGATCTTCCGGATAGAAGGGTTCACATACAGGAAGTAGTTTGCGTACTGACTGTTCCAGGGGCTCCAGATTTTTGCCCTTAAGTGCTGACAGAGGAACGATATCGTCAAACGCCATCTTTTTTCCTAACTCGGCAAGGAATGGCAGCAGACTACCTTTATCATCCAACTGATCAATCTTATTCACAGCAAGGATAACCGGTACCTTTGCGTCCTTTATTTTTTCCAGAACCTGCTGGTCTTCATCGGTCCAGTTCAAGGCCTCAATGACAAAGACAATGGCATTTACATCCATCATCGCTGAGCTGGCAGCACGATTCAGATAACGGTTCATGGCCTTCTTACCGCCTTTATGAAGCCCTGGAGTATCAACATAGACAAACTGGGTGTTGTCGATGGTTTTAATGCCGATAATATTGTGACGTGTAGTCTGCGGTTTGCGTGAGGTGATACAAAGTTTCTGTTGTAAAATATGATTCAATAAGGTGGACTTACCCACATTAGGGCGTCCGACAATGGATATATAACCGCTGCGAAAGTCATCGCTCATTTCTGTTTTTCCAGGATGTGGAGTAACTTGTTGGCGGCAGATTGCTCTGCCTTGCGACGACTACCACCTTTGCCTTGCACCGGTTTGGTTTCGCCTTCAATACGACAACTGACGATAAAATTTTGATCGTGAGTATCGCCACTGATCTGCACCACTTCATAGACAGGT
Organism: Gammaproteobacteria bacterium; assembly: GCA_029883105.1. Classification (GTDB taxonomy): domain Bacteria; phylum Pseudomonadota; class Gammaproteobacteria; order Thiohalospirales; family Thiohalospiraceae; genus JABURT01. Next base: position 2,471 of record JAOUJT010000127.1, on the reverse strand, counting down.
AATGGTTTACCCTGGCCTTGTAGATATTCTTGCAATCGAGTCTTTGGATCCTTGCTGGAGGCTTCCATGTCCACCTGCTCAAGGCGCTGCTTGTACAAGTGTAGCACCAGATTCTGAGCCGCTTGCAGGCCACCATCACGCTCTACCGCACCAATCACCGCCTCCATTGCATCTTCAAGTATAGATGAACGTCGGAAACCTCCACTTTTTAATTCACCGGACCCGAGGAAAAGACATTCGCCCAGGTCAAGCTCTATTGCCATTTTCGCAAGGGTATCGCCTTTGACCAGGCTTGCACGCATACGACTTAACTGACCTTCTGTGGCGCTGGGGAATTTTTCATAAAGGGCGCGGGCAATCACCAGACCGAGGATGGAATCGCCGAGAAATTCCAGGCGTTCGTTATTGACACCACGCGCACTACGATGCGTCATTGCTGCTTGTAGCAAACTGGGGTCGTTAAATTGATAACTAAGCCGTCTACACAGACGAGTGTGCTTTTCTTTCAATGTTCTACTCAATGTACTTTATTCAATGCGGCTAAAGATACGATGCCAATCCATGTGTGAATCAACAGAATCCCAGTGCATCCAGATAAAGAAAGCCTTACCCACGAGATTTGCCTCCGGGACAGTGCCCCAGAAGCGGCTGTCACGGCTATTATCACGGTTATCACCAAAGACAAAGTACTCAGCTTCTGGAACGACAAAGTCTACATCCTTATCGAACGGTGAATAATTCACCAGGATACGATGTTTCATCCCATCAATTGTTTCACTACGAACACTGGCACCGGTCATTCGGGTGGTTGCACCACGGCCTACATATTCACCTTGTAATACCTGCTCCGCTGGTTTGCCGTTGATGGTGAGTAATTTATTTTTATAAACAATGTGATCTCCAGGGATGCCGACTACCCGCTTGATAAAATCTATGCGCGGATCTTCAGGAAAACGGAAGACCACCACATCGCCACGTTGTGGATTACCTAAGGGAACGATTTTAGTATGTACAACAGGCAGGCGCAGACCATAGGCAAACTTACTGACCAAGATAAAATCACCGTCCACCAGAGTAGGCATCATAGAACCCGACGGGATTCGAAACGGCTCTACGATAAATGAGCGTAAGATAAGAACGATTAAAATGACCGGAAACAAGGAGTGTCCAGATTCAATCAACCAGGAGGGTTTGGCTATCTCCCTTACTTCATCGGGCCCTGCTCCTTCAAGAGCGAATGCGGCAGCCTTCTTTTGACGCTTCTTTGAATAATATAATCTATCCAACAGGACAATAAGACCGGTTGTAAAGGTAGCTAGAACTAATACCAATGGAAAATCTACATTCATTATTTTTTACCTACGTCCAATACGGCGAGGAAGGCCTCTTGAGGGATCTCTACTCTACCCACCATCTTCATGCGTTTTTTACCGGCTTTTTGTTTTTCCAGCAGTTTACGTTTTCGACTCACATCACCACCATAGCACTTGGCGGTAACATTTTTGCGTAAAGCCTTAATGGTGGTACGTGCAATCACTTTATTGCCGATGGCCGCCTGTATGGCAACATCGAACATCTGACGTGGGATCAGTTCTTTCATATTTTCAGTCAGTACACGTCCCTGCGATTCAGCCTTGTCACGATGAACGATAAGGGCCAGAGCATCAACGGCCTCACCGTTAACCAATACGTCCAGGCGCACCAGCTCTGCAACCTGATGACGTTTGAATTCGTAATCCAGTGAGGCAAAACCACGAGAGACAGACTTCAGGCGATCGAAGAAGTCCAGTACCACCTCATTCATGGGTAACTCATAGGTCAGAGAGACCTGATTGCCCACATATAGCATGTTCTTCTGTACCCCCCGTTTTTCGATACACAGGGTGATGACATTACCCAGATACTCATTTGGTACCAGGATGTTGGCCTCAATGATGGGTTCACGGATCTCTTCGATGGTATTTATCGGCGGCAGATTTGCGGGGTTATCCACACGAATGATCTCATCCTTGGTGGTTAACACCTCATAGATAACCGTCGGCGCGGTGGTAATAAGATCCATGTCGTATTCGCGTTCAAGACGCTCTTGCACAATCTCCATGTGCAACATACCCAGAAAACCACAACGGAAGCCGAAACCCAATGCGGTGGAGGTCTCTGGTTCATAGAATAGTGCCGAGTCATTGAGGCGTAGCTTGGACAAGGCATCACGCAGGTCTTCATAGTCTTCTGAACTGACGGGAAACAGACCGGCGAATACTCGTGGCTGTACCTGCTTAAATCCGGGCAGGGGCCCATCGGCACGACGGTTGTCCAGGGTAATCGTATCGCCTACCGGGGCACCATCGATCTCCTTGATACCCGCGATGATGAATCCCACCTCACCGGCTTGCAACAGAGCTGTATCGTGGCGCTTAGGGGTGAAGACTCCCACATGGTCAACCTGATGGCCACGATCCGTAGACATGATG
>JAOUJT010000005.1 GCA_029883105.1 Gammaproteobacteria bacterium | reverse complement strand
AAGAACTTAGCCGCCTTTTCCTTTTTTGGCTTCTGGACAACGGCCTCCTTATGTGAAGATACACCCAGATAATTATTGAGCGCCTTATGTAAATGCCAAGACATCGGTCTCCCATCCTCAGCTCTCTCCTTAAGCCTGTCATAAACATCACTATCAATCCTAAATGCCGTAAGTATCTTCATGTCCGCCCCTCTAATCTATTAAGTTATACGAATTTATACACGTATATCTTATCCATTTCAACCTATTTTTTGAAAAACTTTTCAGTTACATCCTTAGATTGGGATATTAAAAAGTTCATTTCGTCGCATATTTCCTGGATTGATTCTATGCATTCCTCCAGAACTTCCAATTCATATTCCATATAAACTACCTCTTAAGCTGTATACACTAAAGTATAGCGCTTAGATAAACATAAGTAAAGCAAGCTTAACTATTAAATCCTCATAATAAGGGCGCGATATATTTCCTTTAGACATAGGAACCCCACTATCCACACCATGGTAAGTACCATCTATTGGTACCTAGGCTTTAATGAATAGCTTATCCACACCACCCTTTCGGGACATACACCAGCCTGTTACCGGCCAATCAGTGTATGCAGGTCGCTTTTAAGCGCCAATTGTGACCAAGTTAACAGGGGTTAAGTTAGAGCTTGGATTTTTACCTTATTAAGCTGCTTAGAAGAGAGTGCCAGGGATCCTCGTACGCTGGGCCTTAGCAGCTAGTGATCTAGCCTTTACTCTCATCTAAACAGCCTACAAGGCCTTGGGTCTAGTTTGCGTTTTATGGTGTCAAACTAACTGCATCAAAATGAACCGATGCCGAGTTTGCTACAGTAGACTTTTATGGTATGATCATCGTTTGTCGATGAGTTGTGAACCGTAGGTCGTGTACTGTTTGCAACGAATGGTGCTGGTTACACCGCTCGGCAAGTTTTAAATATTAAGCCCCTTTTCCATCTTGGTCAAGGGGCTTTTTATTTCTTAATTTATATATTATTTAGTTATAAATTTAATTAATATCTATAATAAAAATACAATCAAACCCAATTGGGTCACCAACTTTTCCGAAAAAGTTTGACATATCTACCATCCCGGATAGCCTGACAGTTCCAACAGCATCCCTGAACTTCATTGTGCCGCCTATTATTGCATTCTCATCACTTGAAGCGCCTGTGATATGGGTACTTATTTGTCCATTAGCTGTTATTGTTGGGTGCAAAACAGGCTGTACACTTGTACTCGTGCGAGTGATGATAGTTCCTTGCTGAAGATTAAAGAACGTTGTATTAACAAGAGCAACCCCACCTCCAACAAGGGATATATTAGATAAGCAGTCCGTGCCTTTAGTTACTTGATTGTTTTTTAAGTTCTTCAATGTGGAATCAAAACATACAGAAAGATCGTCTACACCATCTCCGTCCAAATCTGGAACTTCTCTTTCATACATAGCCCCATAGCCTACTAGATTCAAAATAAGGCTATCCCCCTGACCTGCTTTGGCGCCAAATGAGGCGGAAAAACAGACAAACATGATAATGATAGATACAATTTTATTATTCATAAACCAGCCCTTTTGTTTAAATTGTTGAATTCACTTATAGGTCTTAGTATATCAAACATTTTCTATAATAAAGAAAGTTGGGGTCGCACTCACGCCCGGTCTATATAAAAATTGCACTAATACTTCGTTTTATTGATGTAATATCGATTTTCGACGACATCTAACTCCATGTCATCGAGTATTTTCTTAGAAGGGAGCGCCTTTCCGTCCGCAAGCAAGGTTACCAGTGATTGACTCTCGCCTATCTCTTTTGCGTAGGACTCGAAAGAGTGCTTGTTTAAGCGAAGATGCCTTCTAAAAAAAAAGCAAAACTCGCTCTCTTGGATTTCTCCATTAGGAGATAGGTCAGCGTACATCTTTGCATTATATCGTACCTGACGTAACTAACCACTCTATATATGCGCAGGCCATCAAGGATAAAACAATGCCTGTCTGTATCAACTTATCTTTTAGTTTAGCCATAAAACACCTCAAAATGTCATGCAATATTCCGCACGGTCGTTTTCTATGAGCTGGTTACTTAGAGCATCGATGATATCGTCATCATAAAACTCCAAGAGTCTACGAGACATATAAGACTTCTTACTGGTTATAGAACCCTTGTTTTTGACGTATATATATCCCTTTATGTTGTCAAACACCCTTTCATCCTCATAATAATCTGCGCTTATTTCAACATCTAGCCACTTAACTCTTATTTTAGAATATATAGTTCCCATTATCTTGCCCCCTCTGTTTCAATAAATCTAGATATTACAGATAGGATATTAGATACAGATATAAACCTAATCTTAGTGTAGCTTTCATTTCTTTTCCTTATCTCGGATAGAATCTCAATATATTGAGAGGGAACCTGTATATTCCTGGCGTCTATTTGAGAAAGCAAGATACTTGCCCTTACTGCGCTGTCATCACTTATTCTTGAAATGTAGGATTTTCTGGTTATATCAGCCTCAGAAAACAGAGGGGGCAATGTGTTTAGTCTCATGATAACTTCCTCTAAATCAATGTTGGTATAGTTATCTTAACTCCACAACAGGAAACAGTCAAATTTCTTTAAGAATAAATAATAATTAAAAAACGAATCATTATTCCAAAAAAAACCCCCAATTAAGGGGGTAATGCTACAGGCACTCGCGAACATAGGATAATTCGTCAATAATCCGTTTTCTAAGCCTCTTGGCCTTTTTCCTAAGCTTCCTCCTGTTCTTTTTCGGGCATTTCAAGCCCTTCAGGGACCCCAATGTTAGCCGATTCGTAGCATGTGAGGAAATCTGCTTCTGTAATAGCTCCAGTTTTGAAAGTAAGGTGCAATGATCCGAGAGATTCTTGAAATATCTCATCCCTCTTTTCAACCTCCTCTCTTACAGCATCAGACACAATAGATAGTATCTCCTCATTTTTATTTATTTCGGCTTGGGTTATCGATATCTCTTCTCGCTTTTGACTTATAGAAGAATTCATAAGTTCTACCTCAGCCTCTAAGTCCGCTAGACGAACCTGTAGATTTGCCGTTGTATTAGATATTTTATTAAGTCGTTCTATACAATTCATAATGTTTTCCTATGCGTACATGGTTTTTTGGGTGAAAATTCTCCATTGTTTATGCATGTCCCTGTCATCCTGTATACCTCCAACACTACTGCATGCACTCATCATGAGCAATAATACGAATAGGACGATCACAACTATGCCAAACATAAATTCCCTCATTTCTTGTCTCCTATAAGGTTTCCTCCTCTTGAGGCAAACCACCACGAGGTTGTGGTAATTGCCAAAAACAACACCGCTTGTATCATGTCCTTAAGTAAATCGTTTAGCTCAGAAGCAGAAAAAGCTTCTAGCCCGCCTACCTTTGTCCAAACAACGCCAAATAAAAATGTTGACCCGATCAGTATATAAGCCGTAATAGCCGGCCTAACATACCTCAAAAATCCAGTAACATTATTGGCATTTTTTATGCTCTCTGTGAAAGCGCCAACCTCAGCACGCTCGACCTGAAGCTCTCCTTCTACCTGGGCTCTCTCAAGATGCTTGTCTGCAATAGCTAGCTCATGGTTGTGCTCCATCATGCTCTCCTTTAAAGAAAGCTCCGCCATCCTAAGGTTGAAAGAAAATTCCGCCTTCTTTGCCTTAAGTTCAGTGAACTTTGAAAGCAATCCGCCAACCAGGCCAGTAACGGCGCCAAATCCAGAGCCACTGAATATATCAACTAACCAGTCCATGATGTTATCCTCAGCATTGAATTTCTTTCAGCCTCAAAAGCCATTTCAGAAAGAGCCACCTTAGAGCTAAGAACAGCAGGCTTCCCGCAAAGACTCCCCCTCTTTCTACCTATTAGAATGCATCCCTTTGTTTGTTCCGGAACATTTCCAGCATGTATCAATATGCCGGTACGACCAGGGACACCTTTAACATGGAAACAATTCCTATACCTTCCACTTGACGACCTTTCCATAAATACACACTGATACTCTCCTGGAGGAATACAAGACCTATTCCTTTCGTTATCCCGCCATGGAAGCTCAAGAGTGTTAAATATCTTATTTCCTACAAGAAGCATCCCAAACGTGCATGACCCAGGTATCTCCAAGTATCTGACAAGATTAATCATAGATTAATTGGCGTCAATATGTAGTGCCTCTCTCCAGGAGGAAGCCAGCAAATACACTCCCCAAGAGCCCCGTATTTACCTAATGTCACACGCCATCCAGCGCTCTTTCTTATAGAAATAGCAGCCTTAGTGATTCCACAGATCTTGGCCATGGAAACGCCATTGAATCCGCTCCTCTCTATGAATTCATCTACTGTGTACATTTTTATCATTATTAAATAATCTAAATATTTTAGTATATTTTCCTTGACTTAAACACATAAGTCAATACAATTGAAAGTGTAAAGATAACTAAACCACTTATCTGGAGGAAAACATGGCTACTAGAATCGAAGACCTGCCCTTTAAAGAGATGGTGCGATATGTAATCAAGAACTATAGAAGGATGCACCGCGACACTAAAATCAGAGTATGGAGGAAGATATGGGCTCTTTAAAAAGACAAATCCCAGATAATTGCTACATATACCACGATATAGGATCAGCAGATAATGGTGCCCCTGGGAACATATATTACTGGACAACTCAGTCCGGAGAGATAGACCATCATGAAGTCGAGCTTGTCGGAGCTAGAATAAATGGTATCAATCACCTGTTTGATAAGGCCATAAAATGGCGAACAGAGGTTAATAGGAGGCTAGGGCTATGAATGAGAAAATAAGCGATGACTATATCCAAGGGTTCCTGGACTGTGCAGATGGACTCCAGGCTAGAGATGATATGTCTGAAGATTATATCAGAGGCTACGGTGATGAATATCAGATGGAGCAAATAAGATCATACAGATGTGAGGTGGGATATGAGCGATAAGAAAGATAAGCCAGACGCTAAGTCTAAGCCTCTTAGTGAGCTTCTCTCACACATACAGAGAGAGCTTCACGCCCCAAAGAGCCAGTTCAATAAGTTCGGTAATTATAGCTATAGGAACTGCGAAGACATATTGCATGCACTAAAACCATGGATGAAAGACGGATTATTTGTTCTCATAACGGACGAGATAGTGCCTGTTGCCGACAGGATATATGTTAAAGCGACAGCCTCTATGTCTAATGGAAAGGAGACTATAAGCGTATCAGCCTTTGCAAGAGAGGCTGAGGATCGGAAGGGAATGGATTCTAGCCAAATAACTGGAAGTGCAAGCTCTTATGCAAGGAAATATGCTCTAAACGGGCTATTTATGATTGACGACAACAAGGACGCAGATAGCAAAAACGATAAGGGAGAGTTAGTAAACGCTAGCTCGGAATCGGTTGACAACGCTAAGAAGGAGGTTGCCGCGTTCTTCAGCGAGTACACGTCATGCATTGCAAGAAATATTGAGTCTATAACCGACATAAAGGCCGCTATAGAGTCAGGAGATATAACTCAGGCAGCAGGATTTTGGTATGAAATGATCAGCGAGGAAGACCAGGTAATATTATACAGATTGGCTCCAACGAAAGGAGGAATATGGTCTACAGAGGAAAGGGCTCTAATATTGAACGAATTTAGACAGCTATATTATGGGGATTCGCCTAAATCTGACTAATATTAGCCAATCATCAAATATGATGAGCCCATAAATGGGAAAAGATGTTGAATTTTTTATAAATATTCGGAGAAATTTATGAGTGGCGTAAATAAGGCAATCATTATAGGAAACTGCGGAGCAGACCCAGTCTTGAAATATACGGCAAGAGGATCCCCTATCTGTGAGGTTAGCGTAGCAACATCAACAGACTGGAAAGACGCAAACACAGGAGAAAAGAAACAGGCCGCCGAGTGGCACAAGGTTGTGTTCTTTAACAATCTGGCTGACGTTGTCGGTAAGTATGTTCGCAAGGGGAGCAAAATTTATGTTGAGGGAAGGATACAGACACAGAAATGGACGGATAAGAATGGGGTAGATAGATACACAACAAGCATAATAGGTGGAAGCATGCAGATGTTGGATTCTCGTTCCGAGATAAACGAAGAAAAACAAACAGAATCTCCTTGTATGGCCAATGTACAGCAGGATATCCCAGATGACGGGATACCATTCTAAATGTTCCACGTGGAACAAGCCGGGAGTGAAGGCATAATGAATTATGGAAATGAAAAAGATCTTATAGAGATACGTTTAACCAAGGGCGCCTTCAGGGACATAAGAGAACTATATGAAATGCTAGACGGAAGAGTTGTCAGCATAATAAATATAGATTTATGTGACCTTGGAGGGCCAGTGGTATATATGTATTTTCCAGAGAGAGATGCTATAAAAATACGTAATCAGGGGGATGTCTCTTACATGGTTAGAAAGGAAGATCTTATGTGCATGTTTATGGATATATTAGATAAGAAAACAGAAGGAGATGAAGATGACTAATCTACGTAACTCGGCAAGGTTTATGGACTGCGCTCTTGGCATACATCCGCATTGCAACATGAATCACGAGACAACGGTTTTAGCCCATATAAATACAGAGAGAAAGGGAATGGGGATAAAGTCTCCTGACTATTTTGCTGTTTTTGCGTGCTCAGATTGCCACGACATAATAGACAAAAGAAGATATGTTAAGGATGTGTCGGAGATTGAGATACAGCAATGTATTATCAGAGGCTTATATAGGACATGGGAATACTGGATAGAGAAAGGGTATGTGTCACACATATAGCATAAGAGGACCATCACTATGGCTAAAATATTAATGAAACGCTGGGAAGACTTACATGGAAAAATCATTTGCAGCCATGCAATGGGCACAGGTAATTGTATGGTTTCAATTATAACAACAGACGGACACGCGATTGTATTTGAATCTGAGGAGGGCTACGAGCGCGGTGATGCGGAAATTAGCATATGCGGACCATCCAATTTAACTATTTTTGATAAATATGAGCTTGGCCTCATAACCCATGACGAATACAAATGTATGCGCGAAAGAGAGACAATAATAAAGTCTGTAGAAAAAGAAGCCAAGGAAAGAGAGCGTTATATTAAACTAAAAGAAAAATACGGTAATGAGTGAGCATGATCATCAAGTAGCGGTTATCCAGTGGTTTAGAGCAAAGTACCCGAAACACAAGTGGTGTATTTTCTCTAACCCGAACGGGGCCATTCTGTGTGACCTAATCCCAAAAAAGAGGGTGGCCAGGATGCGATACCTTATGGCTGAAGGATTCAAGAAGGGGGTTTCCGACCTATTCATCGCTGTCCCTGTAGGAGACAAGCACGGACTCTGGGTAGAGATGAAAGACGTCAATAAGACACTTTGCTCTGTATCAAAGGATCAGATGGAGCATATTGAACTGATGACTAAAATGGGCTACGAGGCCATATGGTGCGCCGGTTCTGACATAGCTATTGCAGCAATTACAACATATATGTCGCAGAAATGATTATGCGAGTTATTGACATGAACGACGAAGATAGGAGCTATACTTGTGTATATGTCAACACGTTACGGTGCTCACTATGTTCGAGACAATTCTGGCTAGAATAATATTCTATCTTGAATCATTGATTATGATCTTAAAATTAATCCTAAGGTTCAAAAAGATGATTCTTATTAAGTCTATGAAGTCTAAGACGCTGGGAGTTATTGTTCTTGTTTTCCTGGCTGGGGCATTGCTAGCAAGCTTTTTCCCAATTGTTTAATAAACTGATAATAAGGGTTCGATATGAAAAGTTTGTTCCTTGCCATAAGCTCAGCAATAGCCTTAGTTGCATTAATCCTAGTTTGGCAAATTAAGGGGATAGACGAAATAAAGGCTTATTTTAAGACAAGAGACGGAAAGGGTGTTCTGGTTGGGATAGCTACTTTTATAGGGATATTCATATTCGGCTCTATTCTTTCTATGTTTGCCAGGGCAGACGATCACGGTCGATGGATAAACTATCTGGATATCTATGTTGGCGTTGAGGATACATTTAAGCAGTCACCTCAATGTGAGGCAGGGATGTATAGTGATAAGCTGACAAGCAATGGCGGTATTATTTTTAATGTGTATGAGTCATACGACAAGATGTTTAACTTCGAGGGCGTTTACAGGCACCACTCGTGCGCAATTAATCCAGACTCAAAATCATACGATGCCGTCGGTCTTCAAATACGATATAGACTTTGGGGTGACTAAAATGATAAACCTAATTATATTTATTTGGTTCATTGGGTACCTGTTTACATTTGGCCGATATAGGGCTTTATTAAAGATACGGCTATATAGGGAGGATCACCATATAACATCAAACTTTCTTCTTGCTGTTTTTCTTCTCTTTGCGTGGCCCTACTCTCTAGGGACTTCCTATGCTGAGTGACATGGATATACAAGACGCAATACAATTCCTAAAAGATACTGACGAGGAAGCAGCAGGTCTTGAGGCTACCTTTAACTATATAAAGTCTACTTGTGATGACCCGCTTAAGGTGATGAAATCGGAAGAGAAATGGCTAATTCTAAAGAATAAGAGAGAAACGGCAAGGTCATCGCTTAACGCAGTCAGATTGATTTCTACAACAGAATCATTCTCTCAATTTATGGAGCATATGGTTGAACAGTACGACACATAAATCTATTACGTACCAGCAAGTAAAATCTCTTCACCTGTGGTGCAGGATGTGTGAGGGGGCCTTGAACAAGTCTGGCCACTACAGATATGCGGCCATGTCAGGCAAGAGGATCAAGTGGAAAGAGGGCGATTTCAAATACTACATATATAAGCCTTTTCTTGACGTATATATGGGTAAAAAGTCAACAATGGAGCAGAATACAGAAGAGCCCTCTGAGGTTTCTCTGGCTCTTTCTGCTCACTTCCATACAGAATATGGTGTACAGCTTCCATCGTGGCCAAGTCTTAGGTAGCTATACATCCCACAAAAACCCAAGAACAGGTATTTTTATAATCTTACCTGCCGCTATGTTTGCTGTGGTTATATCGAAATTTGCACCTGTGGAAGCATCTGTAAATTGTATCTCAACTCTAGTCCTGGTTACCCCATTGATATCTCTATTAACAAGAAGAGCTTCTGCGCAAACTATTGTGCCTGATGAATTAAATATAGACCCAACAATAACTCCTTGCTCAGAGCTAGCCGCTTGGGCATAGTTATCTAGAACAATAGTGTTTATAGACCCAGAGAGACGACCTATACCGGAACCACTAAAGTCAGAACCAGAAGATACATCCGCCCCAAGCGCCGTATACGTTGCGGAAAATGTCTCGAAACACGTATCATAAGCTGTTGCCGTTCCTGCTCCTGACACTATTCTTGCTTCTAGTGTCGCTGCATTGTTTCTTATTTCTATTACAAAATTCTGGAATTTTGCGCCTCTCTGGTTTAGCTCTGTCTGAATCTCTCTCCCATTATCTGTTGACCAAAGCTTATATTGTCTATAATCAGAATTATCTAGGCCAACTACCTCAACAACATTTCTCCCTGCGTTAAGCCCAAAAGAGGATAGCGCTGGGTTAGATGCATCTCCTCTAGGGAATAGAATTTTATTTCCAACATTCCCATTTGCTGCTGTTTCACAGGCGAATTCTGTTGTATAGCTACCCTCGAAATGTCTTACCCGCACATCTCCACCTTGACACCTTCCAAGCCTAATACCATGGACTCCAGGCTTAAGCCATCCAGTTGCTTTAGTATCTGGGTCTGTGCTGTCAACAAGTCTAGCGTATATAGTGGAATACCCAAGGCTATCATTGTCTCCCCATCCCCACTCAGCAGCAGATAAAGATCCAATGGAGCCACCAGTCATTGGGGTTCCGTTCTCGTTTAATGTATATGGCTTTGGAACTTGAGGGTCGAGCGCCCCAGTATCCCTCTGAAGATAGTATTCACTTGTTCCAGACGCAGAAAGAACCCACCTAAACCTACTGGAATCAACGAGACTTAGCGCAAAGGCTGCTCCGCCATTTAGCCAAATGCTACTAATCTCAAAATCTTGGCATGTGGTTGCTGAATCCCACCCTATGTCTATTTCTGATATTTTACCTCCTTCGACATATCCACCAAATAACTTAGGATTGTCTCCATTTATTGATATATTCACCCAAGCCTGTTCTACATTTGGCTCTAATATTGTTACAGTATCTGGGTTTGTTGACCTTATCCCTTTTGCCCACTCCCCAAAGACGAAAGGTTGGTCGACAAGAGTAGAGTTATTAAACGAATCTATATATAAGCCAACTCCGCCGTGGTAAGAAGCGCCCCTTGAAGAATAGAACCGTCTTATGTTAGAGCCATAGGAGTTTTTAATATATAGTCCATGCTTCCAATTAGTTTGCGAACTAATTCTAAGGTTGTCTAGCTCTATCCTAGGAGCGTTGTGTATGTGCCCAACTCCAGCAAATGCTACACCAGAGTCCGGTGCATTAGCGCTTACTGTCCCGGTATGAGTCCACCTTATATTTATGATTCCATTATTTTCCGACGTGTTTACGTTAATGGGTTGGTCTAGGTTATCAGTAAAGACACCACCGGATTCTGTAGCCGTATAAAAAGATGCTTGTGTGCCAGTACATTTTAGTGTCACAGAGTTTCTTGACTGACAGGCCAGATATACTCCAGAAACAACAGGAATACCTTCGCTATGATTATAAGAATCTTCTCCGTCTGGGAACCAGACCGTGATATTCGTTAACTCAGAAGATGCGGCACGTATCTTTCTGGCGGCTATTATCGCGTTTTTTATCGCTGTCGAATTATCAGTTGAGTTATTTGCGATAGCTCCGAAATGAGTTACGCTGATCTTTGTGCAATCCGGTAGCCTGTCCCAGTACCGATTCGCATCATCGTTAAAAACGATATTATTTGCACCATCATCTACGACCGTGCCTGTCTTAACTACTCCCCAACCGTGAATAGTGTCACCGGTGACAAAAATAACCTGTCCATCACTATATCCAGTAGACGCCAAGCTTCTGAGAGCAGCATATGTGTTAACACTTACCTCAGCGGCAACTCCTGAAGCGCTAAGCGTAACGTTTTCAAGACCGCTTAAATCAGATTTCCATCGTAGAAATGTTTGGGTTACTGGAGCAGGCATACTTAGCTGGGAAACGCCTTGCTGGCAGGGAGGGAATGATAAAGATCTTTTTGCCCGCTCATCAACCTGCTTAACAAGAGAAACCACCCTGTCGAAATCATCGTCAACCGTATCCGGCCTAAAATCACCATTATTTTGGTAGTCAGTGGTTCGGTTTCCTGGGATGGCGCTAACAATAGTGACCAGGTCATTAACGGATGTTGGCGTAACAAGCGTTATTGTCCCCCCGCCAGTATTCCCAACGCCAGATACTGAATAGGCGGTAGTCAGGTCGCCCGCGCTGCATTCCTGGCCAGCAGGGGTTACATAAACGTCTAAGTCACCCGCATCATATATTTTAAATGTGTAGTTAAATATAGTCTGAGCTGATGTAGCGGTGTATTCATTCCTAGAATCGCCAATATTAAGTGTCATTGTTCTCTACCTTCTAATTTATCTAGTAATTGACGCATATAGAATAAGTTTTGACCCGGGAGCATTCTCCTTACCCTTCCTATATCGGCTTCTGAAAGCTCACCTTCTGAAGACAGATTACCAACTATAGTCCTAGCATCCTCTATCTTGCCGATCGACGGCCCAAACATTGCTCCAATTATATTCCTTGAAGCATACCTTGACACCGGATCTGCGCCAAAAATGTTTTCCACGCTGACTTTACCGTTCGTCATCTTTGATGAGATGTTATTAACGTCCCACAAGTATCCAAACGCGCCAGACCTGTCAAGAGATTCTATGGTTACTTGATTCGGGTTATCTGATATTTCCCGACCAGAAACGTATTGTTTCATTCCATAACTTAATGTCCCTAAAGCAACAGACAACAAAAAACCATTTAACGCCATGGCATCTACATGCTGTAAGCCAGCAAGGAAAATTTTATGGTGCGAAGAGGCGGCAAATGTTTTAAATTGAAATATCGTTTTCCCCATCTCGGTACTCGTCCATAAAGGCTTCTCTCCAACCCCAGGGGTGACAATTGTCCTATCAACATCTTTTAACACTGCCGCCCTAAATGTTTCTAGGGCGGGGATATCGTCCCAACTATCCCCATTAATTAACTTTAAATCGCCATCATCCCCGTATTTTTCGAACTGTTTAGATATTCTAACCGCCATATCCTCATCAATTCCAGATGCGGCAAGTCTTCTAATCATATTTGGCTTTATCTTACCTGAAGCCCACCTTAATGACTCCTCAATAATTCTATCAGACGTAATAACCCCAGAAAATTGCTTCAATGCAGCATTCCATTGGGTCATTAATGCCAGCTTGGAAAATGCGTTGCTTGCCTGCCTAAGCCCTTTATCAATAGGTGACCCTCTTTGCGCTGAATCCGTTATGTCCGCCAATGAAGCTGCCCTTGAATTCAGAACCATATCGAGGCCAACTGCGGCTTTTTTTGCCTCATTTCTTGCTATTTTAAATCTTTTTGGAGAAATGGCGAGATTACGCAAGCCTTTAGCTGAGCTTCTTAGCCCATTGACGGCAACTAGTCTTGCTGCATCGGGTATTGCCGATAGAGTCATTCCTCCCAACAGAGACATAAAATTCAGATCTCTAAGTCTTCGGCCTGTCTTGACAAAAAAATCATCAGGGTTCTTAGGGGCTCCAAAAGTTCCTCGAAGTCTATCCCTCATCGCTTCTACATCCCTTACATCTGACTTTTGTCTTTTATCCAAATTAAGTCTTTCTTTTTCTGTTTTTGCTGAGTTACTCTTGATCGAATAGGAATTATTGATAGACTCTATCTCAGCGGCCATTGTTACATCGCCGTACATCCTCCCAAGCTCAACATCTGGGGCCATAGTGTTCTTGTATATATGTGCAATGTCGTCAATATCTGACTCAAGAAATTGCTCTATAAGTTTGTCCGGTATTTGAAATGTACGCTCCTTTAAAGGACCT
Source organism: Gammaproteobacteria bacterium (assembly GCA_029883105.1). GTDB lineage: Bacteria > Pseudomonadota > Gammaproteobacteria > Thiohalospirales > Thiohalospiraceae > JABURT01. Next base: position 18,039 of record JAOUJT010000005.1, on the reverse strand, counting down.
CTCTCGCCAAGAGTTATGTCATACGGGGCGCGGCCAGAATTATTCCCTAATATCCTGTCAGTGATATGATTTCGTATCACCTCAATTTCCAAATCTGAAACCCCAGCTTCTCCTTTTAGAGATTGAGAAACTTTACCGCCTTCTTCTAGAATTTTATCAACTTTATCTTGAGATGATTTTCTTATCCCTTTAAGCCATCCGTCTACTATACTGTTCCATTCAGGACGCAGTCCTATTATTTTTTTATGATCATATACCCTAGTTAAATAACTAGTTGCCGTTGTTACTTCAACGTCTTTGGGCAATAGCTTAGCCTTTATGGCCGCATCCTTAAGAGGGTCGAACAATGACCTCCTTATTTCTTTTGCGGCGGCGCTTACCTCAGGAATAGCGCTTTCGTCCCCTCGTCGCATGGCTTTCCCTATCTCTATCCTAAAGTTTTTGCTAGATAGACTCTTATCCCCTTTTCGTGATTTTCGGTATGAGGCATAATGGGTGTTAACTGATTGGATAGATTCGGCAAGATTAGCGTCCCACATTTTTATCCTTGTCTCAACAGATCCCCCCTCAGGAGCCGTAGCCTTACCAATAATATTCCCCTCAGATACTAATGGAGTCTCCAGCATCTGGCTTGCGATCGCTTTAACCTCAGTAGAGGGTGACGTGGCTAGCCTTATAAGTGGCGATACAGGAACCTTTTCTAAACCAAACACGCCTTTAAGCCTTAAGTCATCGTCTGTCAAAGTTTTTACCCTAGCGGCCCCGATAGACAGCCCATCATCGACAGAATTAAACTCGTCTTCAATTTCTTTAATTAACTTGTTTGGAACTACCCCAGCCTCAGGGTATTTTTTGGCCAGCTTATGAACTCCAGAGCCAAGAAGTCCAGAAAGCAAAGCCGCTCCTCCTATATTAATCGCAGACTCTTCAATTGTTCTTGTCTCTTGCAGCTTATGCTTGACTGCCTCAACAGGCACCTCGGCTACAACAGCCGCGCTCGCTGCGGCCGAGAAAGCCCTTGCGGTTGATTGAGCCGTTCTTGCCTGTCCAACCCCAATTAACATAAGTGGCCAATAAATAGGGTCTGTAACCCCTGCGGCTATGGTAGCAGCAATTGTTGTGGCGCCCCCGTTACGCATTATCTCAATTCGTCGTGTCTCTTCCGATATCTTATTTTTGATTGCGTAGGTCTCCTCGGGAGACCGAGATTCAATAAATGACTCAGAATATATTTCGTATCCTTCAATGTCTTTTTCGAAAGGGTTGTATCCTTCAACAGGCGCATATTCATCGCCCAGGCTAAACCCATTTGCTGCAAAATTTACGAAAGTATTTTCCTGCGCGAAAGTCGACTGAATAACATCAAAAACACCTGGGCCACTCTTAACAGCCTCCTCTTCATCAACAGGAAGAAATCGCTTAAAGTTTCTATCGCCCTCTCTAATTAATGCCATCATTATTCCCGTTATTCAGAAACCGGAATACCGGAATATCTTTAATATCTCCAGCACCATAAGCATCCAGTACTTCTTTTGCCTCTACTTGATCAATATCACCTATTGCTAATAGGTTGTTTACTGCCTTTCGTACAGAAGCCTTTCCAGCGTCAGACGCCAAGAATCCTGGCTTGTCGCCAGTCTCGTCTATGTTTTCCATGAATACGCGACTGTTGACTTTTCTCCTTATGACGCCAGCCCTATTTTCAAGATTTCTCATTCTTTTTTGAGCTGCTGACTCTCTCGCTTTTCCTGGCGCGGACACCAAGTCTTGATATTCTCTTGTTTTTTTGAAGTCGGGCTTAAATCTCAATACATTCCCGTCCTCATCTTCAATAATATCAACGAACCCACCAGGCCTCATAGCTACCACAGGGTATGATGGGCTATCGCTCCTCGAGACTAAATCATCTATTCCTATTTCAGCGCCATCTACGCCTATCGACTCCATATCCTCTAGGAACTGCTCCTCAATCCATTCGTCATCCACACCATCTACATGGTAAAACGCTTCTGGAGGGTATTGCATAAATCTCCTTTTGCCGACCTTGGTCACCCCCCAAACGTTCTTCAAAGAATCAAAGGCTAACTTTTCCGACTGCTCTATGTTTCCATTTGTCAGTGACATAAAGTTGTCAAAGTTAGACAAATACGACGCCTGCATGCCTGGCGGGATATCTGGCTCATCTACAAACATGCCAACTACAGGAAATTTGATAGGGTCAAATTCATTGGAAACCATCTTCTCGAATGATTTTATCCTATCCTGTACTTTCCTTTCCCCTCTTGAGGCTATCCTTATCTCCTCCTTTTGTGTCGGAGTTAGCCCAAATGTATTTTTTCTGGCGGCAGCTATTGCTGTTTCCGCATCAATGCCATTGCTTATGGCGTCTGAAACTTGAACAGCAATAGCTCTCGACTCTTCACTAAAGTCTCTTATTGAGTTTGGAGAGTCTTGCTGTATCCTTTGGATTATTTCCATATGAGAAACAACCTGATCAGGGGAGCCAGATCTCATAACGGCTCCAACACTCGATATCAATCCATTCGGCACCAATCCGGTATTTTTTACAAAAGAAACGTTATTTTCGATGAGCTGATTTTGATCGCCGCGCCATAGTGGAGATGCTGAATCGTAATAATTATTTATGTCTTTTCTGTCTTGGCTAGACTTACTTGGGTCAGCAGGAATATCCGGTGATGTAAATAACAAGCCTCTTGCAATGCTCTCGTTTAAAGAATTTTCCTTGGCCTGCTCATTATCATTTTGACGCCTTCTGTTTACTTTACGATTTAGATCTGTCTGAGCTTTTGCTATAAAGTCATCCCACTCGTCAGGCGTAAAGCCTCTCGGTCTCTTACTAGCAAGAGAATCAAGCTTATCAAAAGCGGCTACTTCACCAGAAGAGTCGAAAACCCTAAACAAATTACCAGTTTCTTTATTCTCTACTAGGCCTCTCTCTATATCCCTTTTCTGTTTGATGCCGGATTCTGGAGTGATGAATCCGGCATCAACAGCAGCGTCGACGCTGGCAAATGCAGCTAGAGCACTCTCAGCCGAGGCGATATCATCTCCGTCTCTGGCGAATCCCATTGCATCACGGCTAGCCAGTTCTACTTGACCTATGATTGCTTGTGCGCTTTCTTTGTGAGTCCTGGAGATTTCGTTGTTCTGTACCCTAATCCTATTAGTTGAGACAAGAGACTCCATAGACTCCGCAACAATGTCTCTAGCCGTAGGATCAATATTTCCTAATGTAAACTTTTTATAGGTCTCTACCTCATCATTGAACTTAGACAGATCATCGCTGTTCTCCGCAGCTATCCTGGCTATGTTCTCTCGGTTATCCCGATCAATAGACGCAACATAGGCAGCCCTGAGCCCCTTGTTATAAGAAGTTGATCCAATGTTCCCAAAGAAACGCTCTTTTTTAAACTCTGGCTTTTCTCCCTTCTTAAATGAGGCCACCCCTTTATCAAAGGAGGCCTCCGCTATTTTTTTCGCGCGAATACTAGCCTGCTGGCTAGCAAATGCATCAAGCTTTGAGGTTAGAGGTGATACGTCAATATTAATCAATGGAGATGGACGTATATCTACAGTTTCTGTAAATCTAGCCACCGGCGCCTCCAATCGGACCAGATAAAGACTTAAGCATCCCCGTCCCAGACTGGATTAATCCAAGCCTATTACTTAGCTTATCAATAATACGCTTACTCTTTGCGCTAGAACGTATGGCCAGCGTGGCCATCTTGGTGGAGAACTCATCTCTCTCAGAAGCTACATCAGCCCTAGAAATGGAGTCTTGCAAAACAGCTAATGGAGATCCTTCGAATGCAGCAACCCCTCTTGCACCAGACATGGCATTCTGAGCCGACAAGGCTGAAGCCAGCCTATCTTTTCTGTCTGCCTCTCTTTGTATTAGGCGTAGCTCTTCATCTCTAGCCGCTATTTCAGCCTGTCCATGCTCCATTTTTGATTGGGCTTCTTTAAGCCCAAAGCTTAATAGAGGCCCACCAACCGAAGAGGTTGTCGAAGCGATAGATGAAAGATTGGACAGAAGTCCACCGCCAGTAAACATTGTGGCGAGTTGTGCCATTATTGAACCCCCACTTCGACAGCAATAGACAATATAGTCATAGGTACAGGCTCTTCTTGGGTTATTGTTACAGTGGCGATATTATCCCAACCCAAAAGCCAAATATCTTTTCGGCCAGTTTTGGGTGTTGGGTTATCAAAAGGGTCTACCCCCATAACTTTGTCGGCTATTCTAGCCTTTTGCCCACTAGAATTCTTAACAATAATTCCCAGGCTTTCAAAGAAATCTACGGAAACCCTGTTTATCTTCTTGGGCTCGGCAAAATTTGGCCCGTTCTGAAGCTGTACATTAAGCGGCATGGTTTCTATCAATGGAGCAAACCGTAACCCGACCTCTGTTGTAGTTTTAGTCGCATCAACGGTAACCTGTCCACCAGACACAACAGCTGTTCCCTCAAAAGCCCCATCGCCAACAATATCAACGGTCAGACCCTCAAGATGCGATAACCCTGTGAACACGCCAGACCCGGGAGTCGCATTCTTTACAGCGATATCGGTCACTAAAGATGACATGAACCGTATAATATAGGATGCAGATCCTTTTTTAACCAAAGCAAACAGGGTATCATTAACAATGGCACAATCAGAGAACGTAAACCCACTTATATCCCATAGTGAGAACCCAATTATGTTTTCAGAACCAAGCATATTATAAATAAGCAGAGTGCCATCACTATTAACAAAATAGGCATAATTGGCGTCGATCTCCGTGTTGCCTTTTGATGCCGTCATCCGTACGGGATCGATCACAATATGGGAAGCAAGGAGTGAGATGGAGTTAGAATTATAAATATTGCTTACATTTTCCGACTGAATGAATTCCCTAATAGCTTTCCCTGTCCTCTGTAAATACAAAGTTCTACCGTCGACAGAGATGGGCCGCACCTTTTTAGAACCAAAATTTGTCTGTGGTACAACGGACACACCAGTCGGTGTTATCGGTGACTGCGGGACATAAAACTCTTGTCCAGTGGTAAATATCTGAAGGGATCGATTAGATATAAGACCCTGTATCGAGTTAACTTGGTCAGTATCCAATGTCGCATCAATTAGCCTGTCATCCCTTGCCCTTCCTTCATCAAAATTGAAAAAGTCATTGACGACGGATCCCCATAGTGTAGATGGCCTTGACGGGGATCCGCCAAACCATAACCTTCCCTCATGAAAGGTGACTGACTGAGGCCAGCCTCTGGTTGCACTCCATACATCCTCGGACCTAGCTGTACCTGCGGCATCTTCGACAGACGTTATTCTGAACGTGGTCAACTGGGTTAGGATGGGGGCTCCTGTTATTAACCCCCAATCTTTTGCCGCTGCATCAGCGAAAGTAACCTGGAAAGTTGATGCTGTCAAAGAAACAACAGATACGCCACTATTCGGCAGATTAGGCAAATCCTGTATAGCCCTCTGGATATTTTCTGCATTAGTGTCTGCATCACTAGATATTATTATCTCCTCAGTCAATATCCCCTCTAGCCCAAGTTTGTAACGATCGGAGGCGGCCTGGTTGATAAAGGTTATAGTTTGAACTTCGCTGACCGGGGTAGGGCTAGAGGCATCATCAAAATCAAACTGGGGTATATTTGTTAAAGGCAGGTCAGATATAGCCCATACCGTATCGGATGTTCTAACTATTCTGCGAGGAGCAAGATCTGGGTGGACAACGATAACCGTATCAGCAGACTGAACAATATCCAAAGTAGCAAGCTGAGCGGCCGTATATGTGGTTGTTAAATAATCATTCCCAGATCCATTGATATTCGTCTGGAGTGTAGTTCCGTCTTTATATATGTACATCCTTAAATCAGCAAAACCTAATAGGTAGGTCTCTGTCGTAGAAAACTCAAATGAGAATAAACGATCAATGGTGGGCGCCGATCTGGAGTCAATCAGGTCTGACCCATCCCTTCGGCTGAGGCCTCCCTGGACTATTGGTGTAACATTCCTGGCCTTTCGGCACGCATTATAATAGACAGCAAGGTCAGTTCTGCTTGTGACCTTAGGGTCAACTTCACCATAAGTGAAGTTACTTTGCATTGTCCAAACCTTTGGCATTAGAAGACCCCTATTGAGCCATCCCCACCATAAAACCTAACATCAGTAAAAGGCTGGTCCATAATTGGCTCAGGAGGATGGCTTTTGGCGTCTGCGGCCATAGCCGATCTTATCTCCTGGCGATATTTTGATTCGTATAGTTGGCTTTTTTGCGTGTCGTTAGTGACAGCAATAGCAAAATCAGACGCCAACTTGTATTGAAATGCCTGGACAAAGTAATCCGGCAATGATGTGTCCGCAGGCAAAAAGCTGTAGTCGGCTGTTAGAGTTGTAACATTACAATAAAGCTTATCCTCGAATATCTGGTATTCACACCTAGGACTGACCTTATGCAAGGTTATGTAATCTGTCGGCAGCTGGTAAGCATACTGCCAGCCAGATATAGGCGCGGCGGTCAATCTATTAAGTGATTGCTGCTTTATAGCAAAACGCCAATATGTTGTGGATAGAAGATACCGCAACGTTGTTGTATAAAGAGCAGAGCCCACGGTTGCCCCTGAGCCCTGATCCGGATCAAAACTAGAGATGGTCGGATGGCCGATTAAAACCAATGCATTACTTACAATATCGACTTTAGTCGGCATCCGACTTCTCCGTTACGCTGAAGTTAGGCCTTCACCTACGGTATAGGTAGATCCTGAGACCGCGATTTGAGAAAACCCAAACCCATCAGAGCCTAATATCATAACAACATCACCATCAACCATTCCTGCATCTACGGCATCATTAAAATACCCAGACGCACGAATAGCAGCCAATGTTGCAGCTTCTTTGTACTTCCAAACTCGACCACTAGTGCCATTAGATCCGGCTATTAGTGCTAAGTTATCTAGTGAATAAGCCATATCAATACCCCATTAAGTTGTATAGTTGATTCGAGTTATGCCAGCATTCTCACGGATAACAGCGCCAGAACGGAGCAACCCAGTGGTCAGCCAAGACGTTTTGTGTGCAACCCAATCAACCTTAGTGATCATATCGATAGTGCCAACTGCGTAACCAATGGCGCCCTTATGCCATGCAAAAGCTCGCTGATCGGTAACAACTGGAAGACCGCCTTCAGTCCTGGTGCCTAGAACATGGAAATTCATGCCAAGCCAGGTATTGAGCTCACCAGACACCAGGGCCTTAACGGTATTGTAATCACTGCCGGTAACCTCTGGGTCAGTCAATAGATCACGTAAGCCTTTTGCCGTAATAGCAATGTGCTTATCGCCATCTGCGACCTCAAGATCCTGGAATCGCTCATTGACTTCCAACAGCTTATCAACAGTTAAACCAGCCGCACCAGTAACAATATCAAGGCCTTGGTTAGCCCCTGATGGGGTAGCTGAATATGTCCCGCCATTTGCAGCGTCAATAATCAACTGATCTTCTCGTCGACCCAAAGCCTTAGCGATAGTCTGCGCCAGCTCCTGCATTTCCTCGAAGTTAACTTCATCTTTGTCAAAGATATCAGTATATTCAGCCGCCAACCAACGCTCTAGTGTTGCCGTCTGTACAGCATAACCAACGTTCATTGGGGTTACATCAGCTTGGGTAGCCTTTTGATTGGCAGTACCGGCAGCCATTCTTTGGAATCGGTATGTATCACCACGGACACCGTTACGGACTGTAACAGCGTTTCTTAGACGACCGCGCGCTTGATATTCATGCTTAACAAGGTCGTCAAACTGCGTAATTGCAGCTGTACTTAAATTAATAGACATGAGTCTACTCCTCTATTTGATTGCGCATTGATTAACCGCGTGCCCAGACAGGGACGGTTAACACAATTAAAATGTGTTTTTGTCTTACTATCCGGCTCAAAAGAGGTATCGAATTACTACAATATACTACGAAACAAAAGATTATGGTATATACAAATATACTAAAACAACTCCTTCCACAAAAGGGCGCCTTTAATTGTCGCAGAGTTAGCACTGGATCCAGACAAGGTGAATGTTTCGCCGGGCGCCAATATAAGATCAAGGCCTGACGTAACAAATACCTCTCTGTCATTTTTTCCTGCAAAAGGCAAAGTCAGAACCTCTTTGCCACCGGTTACCGTAGTCCCTGAAGTATCATATTCGACTATGCTGTTATTGGTATTTATGTCTGTATATGATGGGGCTCCACCCAGTGTGGCATTCCTAATAACACGAATGGACCCTAAGTTATTCGCGGAATTTGCCTCTATATCACCAGTAACTAGCTCAAGATGCAAATCTATAAAGTTTTTCTTTGATGCGTAGGTGCTTTTATTTCTTATTGTGAGTATAGCCACTTCTGTGGTGACAGCAGATTTGCTAACCTCTCCGCTGGAAAATTTAGGTTGATGCATTTCAGAGTATTTAGTTAAACCCTCAACAAAATATGCATAAGAAGAACTCTTTATGGTGACATCAGATGATGTGGCTTTGTTATTGGCACACATTATAAAGTTGTAATTTGGGTTAAAAGACGATGGCTGGGTGTTTGAGTTTGTGTATCTTATTCTATGGACCGCCTCCAAGTTCCCAGAACTTGGGTTCTCAACAGACAGGGATATTTCTCCAGCTCCAAGATATTGATAGTTAATTGACCAAACATTCAACCTGGTCAAATCTATTGTCATCCCGCTCGGGCCAGTGCCGTCAAGAGGATCATCCCAGTCTGATATGTTTATTGTCTGCTTTATGTCGTTATACCACCTATGAAATCCGAAATCAGCTCCATCATACCCAATAGCAAGCCCGTTTTTGTACGCTTCGCTAGATCCGACTTCGTCCATTATCCCAGCGAACGATTCGGTTCCTGCCGCAGGAGCTGAGAATAGGGCGGTAAACCTTAATAAACCACCAAGACCTGGGCGATACTTTGCGTGCCTTTTTGATATAAGAGAAGCAATACTGCCAGTTGTTGTGCTTGTGTTACATACACACATAGCATCTGCCTGGGTAACCGTTCCGCCGCCAATCTCAATCAACGAATTTAACTCTGAATTATCGACAGAGTACTCAAAAGACCCCTGAAACTGAGGGGTAAGGCTCCCTACTCTGAGCTCACCAAATGCAGTTTCAGGGAATGTGTTCTGGAAAAAACTCATATTATTGACCACTCAAGATTGCCTGATATATAAACCAGGTGAGGCGAACCGTACATAGTGTTTATTGTTTTTGATGAAGACCCATCTATAGGCCCACTTATAACAACAGGCGCATTTCTACGCTTTACAATCACCTCTTCCCCATTAACCGGATTCGGGTTTAGAGTTATAGTGATAGTTGAGTCGTTATTGCATGAAATAATCTCATCACCTGCCGTCGAATGATCAGCAGATGTGGATATAACATCAAAATCAGAGTAGATTTCGGCTGTTGATGTGTCCGATCCAATTATAAGCCGGTATGGATTTCCAGATAACAAGGCAAATATAATGTCATCAGGCTCCAACTGGAGCCGTTTATTAAAAAAATACCCAGATCCAGTTACAGCCTGAATAGAGTCATTAGACTGATACGTATAAATATTAGGCGCCTCTGTTGAGGATGGGCCAACAGAGGCGAACTTGCTTTGATTGAACGACATATCTCAACCATTGAGTAATGGAATTATAAAACTAACCAATTGTAATAGAGTGTGGTTGCGCCCCAAACTTCTGGTCATATAATTTATTAACTTTATTCCTATATTCTGGATCATTCATCTTCGGATTACCAAACTCATCTTTAGCAACCTGCATGGCTCTTAACTCTTCATGGCTAATAGTTGTTTGAGATGGCGAATCTTGTACTTGTTGAGCGTTTCTTGTCTTTGCAATAAGCTGCTCAACCGCATGAACGGTAGCAGCGGATGTCAATGAATCAATAAGAGCAGCTGACGCATCTGAATCCAAATTAACCTTTGCCCAATCCTGTATATTGTTAAGACGCCGCTCGGCATTATTACCCAATGACTTAATTTCTTCTTCCCTTATTTTATCTATGGCCTCCAAATCAGCCATATGTCCCCTAAAGTATAGGTCAACCATCTGGTTGAATCCTTCGTTGTTCATACCCCAGGTCTTTGCCATCTCTTTAGCGTCTTGCAAAATAGGGTCGTCTGCAAAATCCTCCATGTCTATCTTATCTTTTAGACCCTCAGAAAGGGCTATCTCGTACTCATCAGGAGCGCCAACGAAGGATCCGAATTTGCTCTGAAGCTCCTTGTACGCCTTAGCTTGCTCTAGGGCAGCATCCATATCTGTCCTGCCTTCCTTCTTGTACTTGTCTAGCACAAAGCTAAAATCATTAGCCGCTTGATCTTGAGCCGGAACGGGATCCGTTCCTACCTGTTCGTTAGACAAGCTAGCTTGCTCTATTGTGGGTTCTACTGTTGTTTCGGGTGCGTTTTCGGCAGTATCCGTCATAATTGTTGATCCTCTTGGATTTTTATTGCTTTTAAGATAGTACGAATGAACGACTTATATCCTTCATTAATACCGATTGAAACTTGATCCTCACCCCTTGACGCAGTAGGGGACCACATAAGGATGTCTTTCCATCGCGCCAACAAGATCTTCCCCGGTTCTGTGCCAAAGACCTGGTACACAAGAGAAGAGTCAATCATCGCCTGCTTAAGGAATTCTTTCCTTGAGGCTTCCTGATCCTCTTCCCACTGATCAAGCGGATGCGACATTATTGGCCCCTATTTGCTGTGCCTGTTGCATTATCTGTTCTTGAGCTGCCTTGATCTGATCCGCAGTACTAGCCAACCTTGATGGCAAACCAAGATTCTCTTGTAGGAACTGTGGAACATGCTCAAGTCTAGCCCCAAGCATCTTAACATTATCTGGCAAACTCTGAAGAGCATTGAGGAACACGAATAGGTTATCTATGTTTTCGCTCTTTTCTAGGACAGATAGAGGGGAAGACATCTTAAGTGTCACCTCCCTTCCATCCACCTTTATGTTTGGAAGCTTGCCATTCTTAACCAAGATATCCGTTATCCTAGAAACAACAGGGAAGACAAACTCAGAGTGAAGCCTGGAGAAGTTGGCCCCCCTCTTCTGGAGCATCTCTTGCTTTCGGATTATGTTCTCTGTGGCACTTCGGACTGGATCCGTGATATCGCCAAGAGGGTCAGCAAAAAACATTTTGCGTATATTATTCTTTAGGTCCTCCATGACGAACTGGCCCAGCCTCATATCACCACCTATATCAAACTTAGTAAGTGGTGGGGAGCCAGTGTCGGATACAGCTAGAAGGGCTCCAGGTTGTATCCTTGCAGTATGAGGGTTAAAAACGCCATCGCTAGACCCAAGCATTGGCGGGGCTAGAGCAAAAGCGGCATTCTTCAGAAGGAACTCTTTTACCTTGTTAATCGTTCTAATATCAGACATCGCCATGTCTGCTGGGCCGCGGCCATATGTTTCTCCGGCAACCTTTCCAAAACGATATACGATGCCAGGAGGGCTATTACCATAATCCTGATGAAATATAACCTCATCATCAATCATCACCACTTGGTGGTATTGCTTAGTCTTGAAATTGAATACCTGAGATCCATCAATAACGTCTATTTCGCTATTCGGAGAGTTAGCGATTCTATTCTCAAGTTTCTGGCTTAGCTTGGCCCCAGGGAACTTAAGCTTAATCTCCTGAGCTGCAACGGCATGCTTTCTAAAGAAAGTGTGAACCCTAGCCATCGAGGTTGGCTCAATGTACAGCTCAGCCAACGGAATGGCAGTAAACTTGAGGAGAGGCTCGTCAACATCATTACCCTCCTCAATCAAAAGACAGCCAGTTGAAATGGCCATGTCCTGGTGGGATGTATTTATTTGATTGTAAAAATCGCTGTGTGATACATACTTAAAAAATATCTTTGTAGACGCCTCTAATAGCTCATTGACACGCTTCTTTTCATCTTCTGGTATGTCGGTCCCAGCCTCGTAGAGCATCCAGTCGGCATGCTCTGGGGTTATAAGAGCGCTTACAACAGAGACAAACGTCTGCAATGACTCTGTAGCCGTGCTATCAAATAGATGCCTAGCCTTCCTTTGTCCTGGTGAGTGAAAATTGAACGTCTCCCTATTTGGGAGGCAATAATCATACATTTCCTGCAATATAGACCGCCACTGCTCGCGACGATCAGAAGCAGAGCTAAATCTCTTTTTAATATCTTGGGCGGAACCAAGGCCTTTAGGAAGTTCTATCATCGTGATGCTATCAGTGATCTACGACCGCCAAACTTGGCAAGGAGCTTCTTTCTTCCAATCTCATCATCAAGCTCAGCAACCCTTAGCTGTTCAGCCTGTTTTTGTCGCAAAAGGTTATTTTGCTGCTCTCTAAGGGCCGCTTTAGCCTGATCAGACTTCTTGACAATATTGCTATCAAGAAAAAGACCCTTGTCCTCCAGCCTCCTATTTATGCTTCTTAAGATTCCAAACGGCTGGACAAGTTTTCTTCTAACACTTTGCATTCCTCTGGCCATTTCTAGTCTCCAGTAATTTTCTATGTAACTGTTTGGGGGTTAAAGTCCAGAAGGACTTCATTCCTATTAGCGCCTTAACCTGCTCAACACAATTAAACCAGTTCAATCCTCCCCTAACTCCAGGCTTAACAATGCTGGATACCTTAATAATATCGTCATCAGCATCGGCTATTGCCCTTATAACAGGGAATTGGCTTTTGAGCAAAATATTGACGTATGTCATATTAACACATGGCTGAACCACTAACCATTGATAGGGGTTGAGGTCTTTTACGGCATAGACATGCCCCATCTTCTTATCTATAAATCTCCATACCCAATGCGAATATTTAGCATTCGTGAATATTAGATACCATTCTATGGGCTCGTTAATTCCACTCTTCATATCATACATCTAAAAATTCAGGGCTATAAGGAACGAAGACTATCTCAACCTCACTCTTATCGCTAGAAATAGGCTTGGTCTGCCTTTCATATATCCACCCGCCAGGCACGCGAATTACCCTATAAACGCCAACTACTATAACCTCGTGTAACTTCATGTTATACAGCTTCAAAATACGCTGAACTCCGAACTATAGTTAAATGTCTGCCCGGTCTCAATCTTTGGCCTTGCCAACCTATCATTCCAGGCTACTCCCATCTGCCTAAAGGCATCTGCTGCATGAGAAGACCAGTCGTGCAGAGGGCTTTTCTTGAACACCCCCCTTTTATCATCATACTCATAACGGTATTGAGAAAGACTCTCAATCCCAAGCTTGCACCTATTCTTGTCAAACCAGCACCTAGGCAATATCCTCCTAACAGCCTCTATCCCATCCTCTATCTTGTGCTGTTTTATAACTCTGAAGTTTATCCCCATAGCCCTGGCTGTATCCCTTCGGCTCTCCCCAGACATCAACTCTCTGACCTCAATGTCGTGTGGGGCATAATGGTCACCGTACTTTATGGACTTCTCTCTTGCGAACGTCTCAAGGTACCCTATGTAATGCTGCATACCCTTATTGTTATTCTCGTAGTAATGTATACAACGTATCTCGCTCCCCGTTGCCTGGACGAACCATATCGCCATACTATCTGATATTCCTAAATCCCAGAAGGTGTGAACATCAAGTATTGGCTCTATAGGAATAAATCCTATTCTTCGATCAATCTCAGCAGCAGTCATAAGCTGGCCATACACAGATCCCCTTATTGCAGCCGTCCAAGAGCACTCATATTCCTGCATATATTCTTCATGAGACATGATCTCTTTGGCACTATCCAGCTCCTTTGGAGAGATTATGTTTGTCTCGTTAGCTCTGTATATCGCTGTAAACCACTCTTTAGCCTCCCCTGCCTTCTGGTATAGGTCATAAAATGCGTTCTTTCCCTTTGGCGTACCTATGAAAACAGCGAAACCCTGTCTATCTGAAAGAGCAGGGCGGATCACCTCACCAAATAAGCTTGAAGGCATCTGTGCATACTCATCCAATATAACGCCATCAAGATAAACCCCTCGCAAGGCATCTGGGTTATCACACCCAAAAAGCTGGATCCTGCCTCCGTTAGGGTAGTCAACGCGCATCTCTGCTTCATTAATAGATACGCCAGGTATAGGTCTTGAGTAGTGCTTAAGGTAATCCCAGGCAATAGCTTTGGCTTGCCTGTATGTTGGAGCTAAGTATGCATAACGTCCCCTCTCCATCTGGTTCATCATGCACTTCTTTATCATCTCATTAATTGCAAATACGGTTTTTCCGAACCGCCTATGGCATACAATTACATTAAATCGCTTAAGACTATCGTGAAGAGTGGCCTGTAGTGGGCGAGGCTTATAAGGTATTACGATGGAATTCATTTTTCCCAGGTAATGGTAAGACCACCAGAAAGCCCTACATCACCCTGGACATCTAGTGTCTTCTCATCTGGGAGGCACTTATTGATAAGGACGCGCCTATTCTCGTTGACGACCTTAAGCTTACTAAGCTCATTAGGGAAGTTCTCGTCAGAGGGGTCCAGTTCAATCATTTTATTAATAGTATTAATATATTGCGTGAGTAGCTGACCTGCCTTTAACTGCTCTCGAAGAGCCTCCTGCCTAAGAGCTCTTTGTCTTTGCGCGTTTGTCATAGCCATAACTTTGTCTCTATATACAAGTAATCTAAATTGTAAATAAAGTTAAACTAATAAGCAACAAAGAAATGATACTACCTCTTTAGCTTCATCCTCATGCGCTTAGCCTTATCCCTTGCGGCTATTACGGCTTTATGCTTCTTCTTTCTAGTGGATACCATAGAGGTAATGCTTTTAGACATAATCTCCTTGTCTGTCCCTGTCTTAAGAGACATATCGTGACATATCTCGTCTACTTGGATCCCATGGCTTCAACCCATATTCTAATGATAGGTTACGCTGTCCGGCCAAAGATGCGAACTTTGTGATCATATCTTCCAGAGACTGCACCCTGGACAATAGACCGATATAGTTTTCATAGGTAACTTTAGGCTGCGGCGCAGGTCCAGGCTTCTTCTTAATCTCCTCAATTTCCGCAATTTCTGAGTTTTCCAACACTTTATTCTCCTCATTTATTCAAAAATGTACAATTATGATGAGACAAGATTTGATCCTATGCTATAGGTCGACCCAGAAACGGATACCTCTGAGAAGCTAAATCCATTGTTTCCTAATATAAGGATCATGTCTCCGTCCTTAACTCCAGCTTTGACAGAATCATTAAAGTATCCTGTGCCGTTCAAAACATTTATTGACTCATCTGCCTTATACTTCCAAAGATTACCACCAGATGGCCCGCCATCAAGAAGCATTTCCATCCGATCACTTGAATAAAGAACAGGATCCGAAACCTCGGCAGACTCCTCTATGCTGGCAATAGCCTGGGGAATTGTGGCCAATACAATATCGCCATTAGTCCTCATAGTGTCCAAATTTTGCATCGCAGTCTGAAACTCACTTTCTTTTATCTCATTCTGCGTGGAAGGTGTCGCGACGCTATCAATAACAACATGGAAGTGGATAGGGATAAAATCAGCCCCGTCCGCTATCCTATTTGTAATATACGTATTTAGCGTAGCCGCTGTACTATCAACAGACTCATAAGACCTATATCCAAACGGCTCTTGCAGACCACCAAAAGCCACCTTGTTAGAAACAGAAGTTAATGGGCCAGAGGTTGTCCTAGCAGAAACGAAACCATTTGATGACAGAATGGTTTCGTAAGCGCCACGATATCCCTGCCCTCCAGGCAAAACACAATGTTCGGTGTGTATCTGATCGGTAAGAGCGCCCCATGTGCTGGGGTTATTAGTTACAAGACCATTAATTATGTTGACCTGATTAACAGCGTCATCTATCCAGCCAGCTGCTGGGCTAGGTCCTGTCCCCCAACCAATAATCCAGTGCGGTATCAGATCATGCCCATCTTGAATAAGTTCTAACGCCTGAGCCGTAGTTAAATTATTAGCGGAGTCATAAAGAGATGGGATATGAGCCAATGTAAACGGAATATTCTCTGTGTTTATATGCGTTCTTGCCCTTGTATATTGTGTTTCGCTAGAATCGTCAAATATCGGGCACACAATAGGCTTAGAGTTCTTAATGGCAACCAACTGGTCTACGTAGAGAGTCCCAGAAGCAGGAGATACAGCAATCCTAAACCGGACAAACTGATGATTAGGACCAGGCGCCAACCCACCACCATCAGGGTTATTTAAATCAATTTGATAGACATGCCATCCATCTATAGTGTCAGGCAAAAGGCTGCCTCCGGCGCTCCAATCGTCAAGATTGAAAGACATCCACGTATTTGCCGCGAAGTTGCTGGTTGTTGAGATAAGAAGCTGAACAACGCCAAGACTTTGGCCGCTAGGGACATGAATCCTAAGCAATAACGTGTTTGTCCCTTCTGTCCTAAACGTCACAGGAAAGTCAATTCGAGAAGCCGGAGGAGGGCCCCCTGATCCGCTTACAATCTTTAAAGAACTTGACCTACCTCTAGCAAACACGGCAGTATCAACCGATACGGCCGTATCGCCACCCTGGTCGGTATCAATAACTAAATTATTAATTTCTAAAGGAAAATCTATAAGAACCTTTGCCCCTATTGGGGATACACGCTTAGCTAGTCGAGTCATATTTTTCTGCCGATTAACAGTAAAGACAATTAATATCTAATTTTACCCTATAACTTATCAATATACTGCTTAATCAATAAGCGCCAATTTTTAAAATCTACGCAAATCATAGCTCACAATAATAATTATTCATAGAGCCTAGTTAATCCTACGCCCAATAACGTCATCTTGCACCTGCTCTATTCGAGCTATCCTCCCAAGACAGTGCTCATGGCTATACTTCGTTTTTTTACTTAATGAGGCAATCTGTGATTTTACCAAAAGTAGCTGTTGTACGTTATTATCTTGAATGCGCATATATTGATCAATCTTATACATAAACACGGCGCTTATCGGTATGACGCCAAACATCGTAACGAGACCAAGTATAAGACTGACGAGTATAGCCGCTCTTTTTATAACAACATCATTGAATGTAAGCATATATTTTTTTATACGATATCAATGAATTAAGATAATAATCTCATTATGGCCGAATAGTAACAAATAATTAACTCAATATGCCCCTAACCCAAGGATTTTTATCCCATTTCTATCCAAAAGAGCCAAATATTCATTATTCATCGAGAATACTTTTGATAACAGCCATTCTCTGTCTCGCCTCTTCCTTCCGCTGTCTTTTGAAATCCTCCGACTCTGGGAGGCTAGCTTTAAAGTGTTTGTGAGCCGCCAATTCCTTACTTTCTCTGCATAATCCAATGAACTCGGCATAGCTAGGAGGCCACCTAGTGACGCCTTTTGATGCGTCGAGGATAACCGATTGTTCAAGGCGATCAAACCCTCTTTTCCAGTCTTCATACTCTAAACCCTCTGTCTTTCTACACCAAAATAGGAAATTGTTGGTAAATTTACCATCTACCATTTTCTCCCCCTCTATCGAGGTCCACCGGTTGCCAAACAATTGACACATCCTGTCGAATAGGGCTACTACTATCTCTACCTGCCTGGAACTCGGACAATATCTCCCTTGTCTGACGTTCTGATCGTTCTGATAGTGATAATTTTCGTTGACCGCCATATTGATATGCCTCTTTATTATTGCGCTCCCATGTTCTTACGCAGGCCATCCAATCCTTAATCGGAGTTCTGTTCCTACCCCTACACCATCCGGAAGATTCGTAATAGTTAACAAAAGCCTCCGCATCAATACTATTTCCTCTAGCTCTACAATACTCATTAACCTCTCTAACCGTAGGCGGAAAGAACTTAGCCGCCTTTTCCTTTTTTGGCTTCTGGACAACGGCCTCCTTATGTGAAGATACACCCAGATAATTATTGAGCGCCTTATGTAAATGCCAAGACATCGGTCTCCCATCCTCAGCTCTCT
>JAOUJT010000126.1 GCA_029883105.1 Gammaproteobacteria bacterium | reverse complement strand
ACCAACCCTGGCGATTGGCCATGCGCTCCTTCAGGATATCTCTGGCACTGGACAAGGAAAGGCCCAGGAACACGACGCCTAGAATAACCATTGATATGGCGATAACAGTTGCTGTCATCAGAGCTTCCCAAATACCTGCATTTACTTCACATCGGCTTTTAACACCAAAACTAAAGGCCTGCAGCTAAAAAATCAGCAACATAGGGTATCATATTCACCACCATATAAGAATGAGCTTCATACTGGTCACTACTTACTGTCTAAAGGCATTATGGAAATTCTCAGCCTCGATATATTACTCATCCTTTGCGCGGTAGCAGCCGTTGCAGGCTTCGTCGATGCTATCGCCGGAGGTGGCGGGCTTATCACCCTACCGGCCCTGCTGTGGGCCGGTCTTAGTCCAACCCAGGCACTGGCCACCAATAAGCTGCAGGGCAGTTTCGGTACGATGATGGCCAGCTGGCATTTCATCCGTAATGGAATGATTGATATACGCACTATGGTGCCTGAAATTCTTCTCACCTTTATCGGAGCGGTAAGCGGCACACTGCTTGTGCAACATCTCCACAGCGCATTTCTCGCAGATATCATACCGATTCTCCTTATTGTGGTCGCAGTCTACACCCTACTCTCTCCTCGCATGACCGATGACAAAGCGAAACAGAGAATGTCACGCCGCCTCTTTGCCATTAGCGTTGGATTTGGGGTGGGTTTCTATGATGGTTTCTTTGGTCCTGGTACCGGCTCCTTCTTCACTATCGGCTTTGTTGCATTGATGGGCTTGGGCCTGCGCGACGCAACGGCCCATGCCAAGGTGCTCAACTTCACCAGCAACATCGCGGCAATGATCTTCTTTGCCGTTGGCGGTCACATGGTATGGCTAATTGGACTTAGTATGGGAATGGCACAGATGTGTGGTGCATGGCTGGGTGCTCATGTTGTCATCCACAAGGGCAGCGGCATTATTAAACCACTATTGGTAGTAGTCAGTATCGCAATGGCTGTAAGATTACTATTTGTGTGAAAAGGTTGACGATTTACTGAATCTACTCACAACAAAAGCCTGAGACTCGTTTAAGACTCAGTACAAAATTAGATCTTCGGCGTACGCTTGCCTCGCAAATAGGCATCCACATGTCCCCAGAGTAATCCAAGAAACGCTCCGATTAAAACTGTATGAATTACCGCCATACCAGCAATCACATTAAAATTAGTCTGAAAGAATACAGATAATATCGGCAAGCTTACCAAGGGTGTCATGCCCGACACTACACTACGCACCAATACCGGCCCTTTTGCCATATAAAATCCAGCCACAGCAATAAAGGTGGGCAATAATGCCTGATAAAACCAGTCATAAGGAGCAAATAAAACTGTACATATTATATAAATAGTACTGAGAATAAATATGGCAATAAAGTTTCTAGTTGTAGACATAGAATAAACTCTTATCAATTAATTTTTATGTGAAAGACTATATATCATGAAATGGTTCATGGTCTCAATCCATAGTGATTATACCCTGAAATCATCCAATCAAAAATCAGATATTTCACGCTAATGATATTGAACTCAATATATCATTACAGTTACATCATTATATTTTGTTCCAGAAATCGCGAATATTCTCGTGTGCTAACAATATGCGTCCCGTCGCAATTAAATTGCATACGTATGGCATCCTGCGCAACACTTATGCTTAAATTGCGCAAATAGAAATTAGGTATCTTACGCAGATCTACCAATTGATCCAAAACAGATTCCAATTCCTCTTTTGGAACGGGCGTCCACTCATCCTGAATTTTATCCAATACCTGATTCCATTTTTTGGGCAGTCTGGAAAAACTCTTTGTCGATTCGATATATTCAGTAACCTCTTTAATCAAACCAACCTTGGTGTCATAATCCATAGGAGGAAAATGACGTTCAATATATGCGCTGGAAACAATCTTTTTCGCCAAATGCATCTCTTCTATAAAGGGATTGATAACCGAATTTATTCGTACCTCACCATTATTGAGGCCAACAAAAACCCGATAAGCCGAGGTTTCAAATAAAAGTTTACGCAAACAAGGTACAAGATTTGGCAAAACAGAGTCTGCGATACTTTCATAGCGCTCTCTGGTGAAGGCAGTTTCTCTTAATGATGGATCGCCTTTTATACTAACGTGAAGATTATCATTTTCCACTCCAGTGGTAGCGACAAGTTGCTCTTTCAACAGTAACTCGTAATTTCTTTGTTGAATAATACACTGTAATTTTTCTGCTAAAACAGCGTTAGTTTCAATAATCTGTTTCAGCTCATCAGGGCCAATAGATAATAACTCAACATCATCAATGGCACGTGCTGTGGCATTACGGATATCTTGGTTAAGCAAAGCCATTTCTCCGAAAATCTGACCCTTGCTGAGTTCTGCAATGGCAGTACAACTACCGGATTTATCAATACCAATAAAAACCTTCCCGCTGACCACCAAATACATGACATCGGCATCATCGCCTTCACTAAAAATTGTTTCTCCCTGCGGAAAACCTTGAACATTTGCGATAGACGAAAATGCTGTTAATTCTTTATCATCAAACCATATCGAGTTCGCATCCATGCCTGGAGTCCATTAATTGGTAATAATCGGATAAAATACAGTAAAAGGAGAGCGGTTAACAGCTTTGAATATACACAATATTGCAGCCAAATATGAAGACCTATATCAGACAATGATAATCATCCGAAATACAGACTGTTTTAGGCTACAACCATGCCACATATCATATGTCCAGCCAGCTATGACAGGGTATTTAAGAATCATACAATTAGATACACGCCTAGCCGCAACCCGGCGTTTACGCCAGGTTGTCGTGACTAGCTGGTAGTCTCCACATATTTAGCCGCTTACTGAACATACATAAAACGATTATTCCCTAGGTTTTAGGCCCATCGGATGCATCGCACGGCTGATACTGTTGTTAACTGCTGTGCGAGATTTCTGCCACCGGCCTGCTGGCACATGCAATGTAGCCGACCGCGGTAATCAAAACCCTCTTCGACTGCCATCCATCCAAATTTATAGTGGCGAGCCGAACATATCGGTAGCCGTTATAATCACTTGATAGGCTAGGGCATCAGGCACCCCTGTATTATTGCTAGTCTAAAACAATGACAATGCTGGATATCACGCGTAAGAAATAACCATATAGATAAGAGGATAATGAAAGCAATATTAAACAGGATAATTGAGAATATTCACATAATAGGCATACTGGCATTCATACTTTGTTCGTGTCGTAGAAGTGAGATATTGTTCACAAAAACATAAATTTTCCGGCCCTATTTGCATTTCAAGCGGCACACAATAACTGTGTTAAACACATAAACTGAGACGGCATCCATACATTCAGGGAGAGAGAGCATGAAAATCCGAAAACATCTATTACTGGTCACACTACTGTCAGCTCTCTTTTCGACATCGATACATGCTTCCAATATGAAAAAAGAGATAAACCACTTACTTAGTTTTGTCGAAAACACTGAATGTCTATTTGAAAGAAACGGAACCTCTCATATAGGAAAAGATGCTAGTGAACACATAATAAAAAAATACAACTACTATATAAATGACATCGACAGCACTGAAAAATTCATCGACTTAAGCGCAAGCAAGAGCACCATGTCTGGAAAGTATTATATGATTGCTTGCAAGGGCAAGCAGAAGATCAAAAGTCAAGAATGGTTACTGCAAGAGTTAAGAAAATTTAGAAGTCAATCCCTACCTTCTAACGCATCACAAAACAACGCTACCCCTTAGCTTCAATATTCAAAAAACATACTCCAACTATTTTTTAAATTTATCTCGTAACAATATCGACTCGCAAAAGCCAAAGTCATTTGGCGTCGTCAAATGGCCGGCAAGAAGATGGTGTACAGTAGCCCAGTTATGTGAGTGATTTTATTGTCTATAGCATGACTATAGAATTTTTAGGCCGGATATGTGTCCATGCAAGCGTAAGCGATATCATACTTTCTTCATATAATAAGCTAGCGCGGAGCAGATATTCCAGAAAACATTAATGCCTATATCGATCACGCTGCATAACAAACTCAATGATTCATGAAAAACTTAAGCTGTATACTGTATCTATATTGCTACGCATAACTTCCTGATATACCGACCCGAGATAGCTTCTTATATTAACGTTCTCTACGTTCTTTCTCTAATTCAATCTGATGCACTAAACCTTGATCGTCACTCATTCCTTCCAGTTGTTTCAATCCCGACTCACTCAAGCTATGCAGCTCTTTACGAGCCTTTGCACGTACAACACGGTTGGATGATGCCAATTTTTCTGCAAGTTCCTGCAGCCCTTTATCGGCATTGGCATGCCAATGCCAGTTAAAGGCAAACGGCTTTTCTACTGCCTCCGTCGATGCGACTTTCCAGTCACCATCGGTCCAAATATAGGAGGCCTCTGCCTCGCGACGGGTGAAGCGAAAATTCTTCACTTTTCCCGCAAGGATGATCTTAAGTGGGATCGAATAATCTGTATATTCGTGTTCCTTACTACCCCAGTAATAGGTAAAGTCTGCAAAATCACTCTCATCTAGCGCTCGTTCACGATCCACCAGAACAAAATTCCACTTCTCACGGTTCGGAGCCTGTGTGCCTTCAACCTTCATATATAGATTGTCATCCAGTGGATAGATCTTCGCCGTATGGCTCAACACACCAAGCTCACCATCGAATACCCGCACGGGTGACCACTTGAATAAGACAAATCCTACCATTACCAGCACTACTGCCCAGGAAGCGACCAGAGTTAATGTCGCGGAGACGCGTACTGCCTTTGGCGCTGTCTTGGTGAGGGTTTGCATACGTTTGGATGCACGGGGTGCGACCCAAAGGAATCACAGCGCCAGGATGGCATAGGGGCCAAATTTGAATATTAGTTCAGACCAGACTTCCAGATTGATATCCATATCGTTGTTTTCGTATATTATAGCTTTTAATGATTTATTTATGGAGTGAGTTTATTGGATGAATGAGAATGTCAAAGGTGTTGTTTTGTGCCGCTCATTCGGTACGGGCCTAAAGGGCACACGTCCTTGTGAGCATTGTCGATTTATCGCAGCAACTTATTTCAAAAACAGCCCATACGCCGGATTAGCCGACTCATCCTCATACCCATATCCCAACTTATCCAAAAACCCCTGAAAATTATCCATCTCATCAGTGGGTACCTGAATACCAACCAGTACCCGTCCAAAATCCGCCCCATGATTACGATAATGGAACATGGATATATTCCAGTTCTCTCCCATGTGTGTGAGAAAATTTAATAAGGCTCCGGGGCGCTCAGGAAATTCAAACCGATAAAGTACTTCATGATCCGCAGTAGCCCGACCACCCACCATATAACGGATGTGTAACTTGGCCATTTCGTTATCCGTCATATCCACTACCGGATATTCTTCGCTCTGCAATTTCTCCATCAATTCATCGCGAGCATCCAGACTGCCGGACAGTTGTACTCCAACAAAGATATGAGCATTATCTGTATCGGCATAACGATAGTTAAACTCGGTGATGCCACGGTTACCGATGGCATTACAGAACCTACGGAAGCTGCCGGGACGTTCTGGGATCGTTACGGCAAACAGGGCCTCACGATGTTCACCCAGCTGTGCACGTTCGGCCACGTGGCGCAGACGGTCGAAGTTCATGTTTGCACCACTACAGATGGCCACATAGTTTTCACCGCTTGTGGCTTCACGTTCGACGTATTTCTTCATTCCCGCCACCGCAAGGGCTCCGGCCGGTTCCATAATGGAACGGGTATCGTCGAAGATATCCTTAATCGCCGCACAGAGTTCATCCGTCGAGACCAGCAGTACTTCATCTACAAACTCACGGCAAATTTTAAAGGTCTCCTCACCGGCAATACGTACGGCAACGCCGTCGGCAAAGATACCAACGGTGTCTAGTAGCACCCGCTTATCGGCCTTTAGCGCCTCGTACATGCATGCAGCATCGTCTGGCTCCACACCGATAATCTTCATATCCGGATACAGGTACTTTATGTACACGGCGATACCGGATATCAGCCCCCCACCGCCAACAGGAACAAATATGGCATTCAGATCCTTTTGGCTCTGCTGCATGATCTCCATAGCAACGGTGCCTTGACCCGCGATGACGTCCGGGTCGTCGTAGGGATGAACGAAGGTCAGACTGCGTTCTTCGGCCAGCTTCATCGCAAATTCATAGGCGGCGTCATAGTTGCTGCCATGCAGGATCGCCTCGCCACCCAGGCGCTTGACCGCATTAACCTTGATGTCTGGCGTGGTCTTGGGCATAACGATGGTAGCGGGAATGCCCAGCTTTTGCCCGGCTAGGGCGACACCCTGAGCATGGTTGCCCGCGGATGCACAGATCACTCCTCGTGAACGCTCTTCCTCACTGAGGCCAACGATCTTGTTATAGGCACCGCGCAGTTTGAAGGAGAAGACCGGTTGCAGATCCTCTCGTTTTAGCGCCACACTGTTAGCCAGCCTTTGTGACAAACGCGGCGCATCATCCAGCGGGGTTTCCTCGGCCACATCGTAAACGCGGGCCTGTAGGATCTTTTTGACGTACTTGTTTTGCATGATTTTTATCGATATATGTGGTTTATAAGCAGTGTAACGTTGCTGGTGCTGGCGGTAAATCGCTGAAAATGAAATAATCAGGGAATTTTTTCGGATTCTTGTTAGGAGAAAAACAACATGGCGAAGACCCAAGACGAAATGAAACTTGAAGTGGCTCAGGCGGCCATCGAGTATGTGGTGCCTGGTACCATCATCGGTATAGGTACCGGCTCAACGGCCAACTTCTTTATCGATGAGTTAGCCAAGATCAAAGGCAAGATCGAAGGTACTGTTGCCAGCTCCGTCGCCTCAGCCGAGCGCCTTAAGAGCCATGGTATCCAGGTTTTCGACCTCAATCATGTGAGTGAGATCTCTGTATATGTCGACGGTGCCGATGAATCGAATAAATATCTGCACCTGGTTAAAGGGGGCGGTGGTGCCCTCACCCGTGAAAAGATCGTCGCCGCTGTGGCCGACAAGTTTGTCTGCATCGCCGACGAGTCCAAGCTGGTGCCGTATCTGGGTAAGTTTCCCCTGCCTATCGAGGTTATCCCTATGGCGCGCAGTTATGTGGCACGCGAGATCGTCAAGCTGGGTGGCGAGCCGGTGCTGCGTGAAGGCTTTACCACCGATAACGGCAACGTGATCCTGGATGTGCACAGCATGGAAATAATGGAACCCACCAAGCTGGAACAACAGTTAAACAACATCGTGGGGGTCGTCACTAACGGCCTGTTTGCCATGCGACCTGCCGATGTGTTGTTGCTGGGCACCCAAGACGGCGTTAAGAGCATGAACTAGCCACCCATGAGTCGCTGGATGATCGCCCTCGGCCTGGCTCTGGTGTTGGCCGGGTTATTCTGGCCCTGGCTCTCCCGATGGGGAGCAAGCCTGGGCCTGGGCAAACTGCCTGGCGATATCCTGATAGAAAAAGAGAACTTCAGTGTCTACTTTCCCCTTACCACGTCGATTCTAATAAGCCTTATCCTAAGCCTGTTGTTTTGGCTATTCCGTAAATAAATCCTTGCATAATAGAGGGTATTGTAAATAGTAGACAAAATGTGTGCCGCTGCCCTGTCTACTTGCTTAGCGAATTGTTAACGTTAGTCACAAAATACTTGCAACAAAGTGAGACGCTGTTCACACATCCATATTTCATGACATTTACTTAACCGTATATATCTCACTTAGCCTGTTGATTTACCGTTACTATTTCAACAACAACACCATATTTAGCGAAATCAGCTATTTGTCAGACAGCTGAATACTTACTATATGTTATCGTTACCACTTGAGAAATTGTAAACGAGCCAACATCTCAGCGACAATTCCACGTACCTTAAATGCATGCGGTGTAGGCTAAAATAAATATCAGGCAGGTAACTATGAAGACTGTATCCATCGAACAGATCCTCGCTCATAGCTCGGAATT
>JAOUJT010000391.1 GCA_029883105.1 Gammaproteobacteria bacterium | reverse complement strand
GGGTCATGACCTTGGCACCAGCGGGGATCGTCAGCGTCGCCTTGCCTTTCTTGTTTTTGGCATAGAGGTCGCCCAATTTCGCCACGAAGCCATAGCCGGCATTGGTGGCCAATACATAATGTTGTTCCGGATCACCCAGCATCACCCCCTGGAAAGTAGCACCATCGGGCGGTGTAACGCGGCCACTAAGGGGTTCACCATGGCTGCGCGCCGATGGCATATTGTGGCTGGGAACGGTATAGGTACGGCCAGTGGAGTCGATAAATACCGACAGCTGATTACTCTTGCCCTTGGCGATACAGCGGAAACTATCACCAGACTTAAAGGCCAGGGCCTCGGTATCAATATCATGACCCTTGGCGGCGCGGATCCAGCCTTTCTCGGAAAGGATCACCGTCACCGGCTCTGAACTGATCAGGGCCGATTCATCCATCGCCTGTGAGGCTTCACGTTCGACGATAGGTGTGCGACGCTTGTCACCATGTTCTTCGCTATCGGCCTCTAGCTCTTTCTTGATCAGCGTCTTCATACGCGCCTTGGAGCTCAACGTCTTCTCCAGCATGTCGCGCTCATCCGCCAGCTCACTCTGCTCACCACGGATCTTCATCTCTTCCAGCTTGGCCAAGTGGCGCAGCTTCAACTCGAGGATCGCCTCGGCCTGCTCATCAGTGAGCTTGAAGCGTTTCATCAGTACCGCTTTCGGTTTCTCCTCGGTACGGATGATTTTGATCACTTCATCAATATTGAGGAAGGCGATCAATAAACCGTCGAGAATATGCAGGCGAGAGAGAACCTTGTCGAGGCGAGTTTGCAGACGACGGCGTACGGTTTCAGTTCTAAACTGTAACCACTCTGTAAGCATCTGCACAAGATTGCGCACGCCCGGTTTACCATTAATGCCGATGACATTCATGTTAACGCGGTAGTTGCGTTCCAGATCCGTGGTGGCAAACAGATGCGCCATCAATTGCTCTACATCGATACGATTCGAACGAGGAATGATCACCAGACGGGTGGGGTTCTCATGGTCCGACTCATCACGCAGGTCATCCACCATGGGCAGTTTCTTCGCGATCATCTGCTGTGCGATCTGTTCCAGCACCTTGGCACCGGAGACCTGATGCGGCAAGGCGGTGATGATGATGTCGCCGGCCTCTTTTTCATATCGCGCACGCATTTTGATACTGCCATGGCCGGTGTTATACATCTGCTTGATGTCGGCACGCGGGGTGATAATCTCCGCATCGGTGGGATAATCCGGCCCCTTGATGAACTTCATCATCTCAGACAATGTGGCCTTGGGATTGTCCAGCAGATGGATGGTGGCCTTGACCACCTCACGCAGGTTATGCGGAGGAATGTCCGTCGCCATACCCACGGCAATACCAGAGATACCGTTGAGCAGTACATGGGGCACACGTGCAGGCAATAGTGAGGGCTCATTCATGGTGCCATCGAAGTTAGGCACCCAATCGACGGTGCCCAACCCTACCTCGGCCAGCAACAACTCAGAGAAATGCGCCAGCCGCGATTCTGTATAACGCATGGCGGCGAAGGACTTGGGATCATCAGGTGAGCCCCAGTTACCCTGACCATCTACCAGCGGATAGCGATAGGAGAAGGGCTGTGCCATCAGCACCATCGCCTCGTAACAGGCGGAGTCACCATGAGGGTGGTACTTACCCAAAACATCACCGACCGTACGGGCGGATTTCTTATGCTTGGAGCCGGCCTTCAGACCCAGCTCGGACATGGCGTAGATGATGCGCCGTTGTACCGGCTTCAGTCCATCCCCCACATGGGGCAGTGCACGATCAAGGATGACGTACATGGAATAATCCAGGTAGGCCTTCTCGGTGAAGGTGCGTAACGGCATCTGCTCGATACCGTCATAACTCATTTCATTATTGCCGCTCATAATTCTGGTCTTTTTTCTGTTCGCTACTGCGGTTACTTGGTATAGAAAACGCCGGGGATCCAGCTTTTATGGATCTTTTGCGTCTTCTCATCCTTGGTT
>JAOUJT010000125.1 GCA_029883105.1 Gammaproteobacteria bacterium | reverse complement strand
CCGGCGGGGGAGAACTTGGCGGCATTGGATATGAGGTTTGTGAAAACCTGTATCAGGCGGGCGCGATCGCCAAGGACCATAGCGCTGGTTTGTGGGCTCTTCAAGTCGATATGACAATTGAACTTCTCGACGTAGGCTTGATTAAGCTCAACCGCTTGTTGTAGCAGAGTCATTATGTCGACATTTTCTCGTTTCATGGCGAGCTTGCCCTCATCCAGCTTCTGCACATCCAATAGATCATTAATCAGTGTGCCCAGGCGTTCACTATTTCGGCGTGCAAGAGTCAATAGCTCTTCGTGCTTACTGGATAAGTCTCCACCGATGCCTCCCAGTACCAAATCCAGGGACGCATGTATGGAAGTGAGTGGTGTGCGCAGCTCATGACTGACTGTGGAGATAAACTGATCCTTTATCTCCGTCATATGTTTTATTTCGGATATGTCTCGCAGGGTAAAGACATAGACATCTCGATCATCCAGGGGCAACCTGCGTTTAATTAGTTCGACAGGAAAGGTGCTGCCGTTCGCGTGCTGACCGCTCATTTCATAAGAAACGCCCTCGTTATGGTTCAATAGATCGAGAAGCCGTTCTTCATCTTCAAGGCTAAACAATTGTCCGATATCTTTATCCCACAGTTGCGCTTGAGCATAGCCAAGCATGGTAGAGATGTTTTCGTTGCTGTCGACGATGTGGCCATTCTCATACAACAGCACACCTTCATTGGTGGCGTTGGCCAGTGTGCGGAATCGACCTTCTGATTCACGGGTTTTCTGTTCAGAGACTTGGATCTCTTTGGCCTGGTGTTCTAGTTTCTGGTTGGTTAGCTGCAAAGATTCTGCTAGCTCCAGATATTTCCGGTTACGATAATTGTTTGTTCGTGCGCTCAACCATAATGCCACCATATAGGCGAGGGTAAAGAGTGCCAGATAGTGACTGTAAATTTGATCTAGGGTGAGCAGAATGGCTGTGGCAGCAAGCCCCAAACTGAAGGTGTAGGCGGTGAAGATAGGGAGCACAAAGAAGAGGACCGGCAAGCCGAACATCATCATCGTACCGACGATCAACATTGATAATATATGTTCAATATCGGTGGATGGAAAGATCGCAATAAGCAGGGTGGCCCAGATGAGTCCGGACATCATCTCCACCAGCATATAGCGTCGGGTCCACTTCCTGCTGTGTTGTGATTGTTGTGGATCGCGGCGATAGCCTACCATCAAGACGTAACGGCCCAGAGAGACAAGTACCAGCCCGCCAAACCACAGGCCTAGCGCGAGGGCGCGTTGTTGCTCCCAGAACAGAAATAGGGTAATCAGTGAGGCCACCACAACGCCGATCAGAGGAATGATACTTTGGGCGAGGATCTGACTCAGCTGTTGGGAAAATATGTGGTCGTGAGTGTTTGGCATCGGTGCGTAAAGAGTTCCGTAATGGGATTACACTACCATATATCGGTGATAGTGGTGCATGACTTGAATCAGAGGAGAGACGTTATAGAAATCTGCAGATGTGTAGGGTAGTCGAGTAATCCCATCTAGCAGTGATACAACAATCGGTGTTAATTAGAGTTAATAGACATTGCTTATTTTTGCGTACAATACTGCATGACTAATAAGTGATAGCGGGCATACTTATCGTGAAAGTGGTGCCTTTTCCGGGCTCTGTGGTGAATCCGATGTCCCCATCCATGTCATGCATGATCTGTTGACTGATATACAGGCCCAGGCCACTACCACTATGATTGCGCGTATCGCTGGTATCGGCCTGTGAGAAGCGCTGGAAGATTTTCTTCTGAAACGCCTCAGGTATAGCCGTTCCATGATTATGCACCGAGACAGAAATCTGATGTTCATCCTGTGATACGGAGATGTCGATATCACTCCCGACGGGAGAGAATTTGGCAGCATTGGATATGAGGTTTGTGAAAACCTGTATCAGGCGGGCACGATCGACAAAAACCATAGCGCTGGTTTGTGGGCTATTGAAGCGAAGATTACAATCAAACTTGTCGACATAGGCTTGATTGAGATCCATAGCTTGTTGTACCAGAACCATGAGGTCGACATTTTCTCGTTTCATGGCGAGCTTACCTTCATCCAACTTTTGCACATCTAATAGATCATTGATCAGGGTGTTAAGGCGCTCACTGTTACTGTGAGCAAGAGATATAAGTTCTTCTTGTTTGCTGGATAACTTACCGCCGATGCCGCCCATTAACAAACCCAATGATGCATGGATGGAAGTAAGTGGTGTACGCAGCTCATGACTGACGGTTGAAATAAACTGATCCTTAATCTCTGTTATTTGTTTTAAGGTAGTAATGTCATGCAGGGTAATAACATCGATATTTCGTTGTTGTAGAGATAAATGTCGTTTGTTCACTTCCAGTGGCAGACGTGTTCCATCTTTACGTAGGCCAGAAATTTCATAATCTGTGGAGTCGCCGTGTGCCATCAATGCATTTACTTGTTGCTTGTTTGTACCTTCAAAGATGTCGGCTAGGGAGAATGCCTTTAGTTCATCCAGACTGTAGCCAAGAATGTCAGTGGCTCTATGGTTTGCATCAATTATAGTGCCGTGTTCATGCAGTAACACGCCCTCATTGGTGGCATCAGATAAGGTTCGGTACCGTGCCTCGGCCTCCCTGGTTTGTATCATCTGTTGGTTAAGGGAATCGACGAGATCAAGGTTTTCCAGGGACAGGCTCAAGGTTTGTGAATTACGCTGATAGTTTGTGCGACCCGCCAGCCATAAGACCAGGATATAGATGAGCGTGAACAAGGCCAGATATTGACTGTAGATATCGTCTTTGCTGACAAGTATGAAAGCGGTACCGATCCCAAGACTGAAGAGAAAGGCGACATAAATAGAGAACACCACAGAGAGCATGGGTAGAGCACCCGTTGCCATGGAGCCCAGTATTAGCATCATTAATACCAGATCGACCTCGCTTGATTGGTAGAGCAAAAGCCCCAGGCCTGCCCAGGATAGCCCCATTGCCAGTTCGAGCAGAAGATAGCGTCTTGCCCATATGGCCGCTGGTGTAAGTTGGTGTAGATCCTGCCTATAGGCTCTGATCAGGAGGAGACGGATCAGTGAGAGTATTAACAGTATGGAAAACCATGCTAGCAGTGGTTGAGATAGCTGTGGGCTCCAAATCAGAAACACGGTGACCAGAGATACACCAGTGACAGCAAAAATGGCATTAATACCCTGGCTGTAGATCTGCTGAACCTGCTGGGTAAATATTCTGTCTTGATTTCTGGTTTGCATGCTTGTTTTGAAGATACCGAAACCGATAACACTATCATATATCGGCAGCTTCAGGACATGATTTGTATCAACGGGTCAGGCGTTTATAGATATCAGATACCTTGTATGGGAGTAGCTTGATATTATCCAGCCGGGTGTAACATCTGGTCCCACATATATATGGTGCTAGCCGTGAGCGTTTTCATCGATCATGATGGTTCCTTCTGTATGGATAGTATGAAATTTTCTGAACGGTCCACTCCCATAGCTCGGGATAATGAAGTCGCTGTTGTGCTGCGGGCACAGAGATAGTTCGAAAGTATTTACCAAAAGTACAAAGCTTTATCTACTAGCGACCGTATGCAGAACGTTTTACTCTGAGTTTCGCAATGATGATGCCATTTCCAGAGGTAAGGATGAGACGATGCGGTAAGGAACATCGTAGGCATAAGTTTTTTATATAAAAGCTAAACCGACATTCGTCATGAATGGTCCGATTCTTTCGATATTTTTTAATCCTATTAAAATTATTCATTCATGCTAGGATGAGTAGAATATCCGTTTCCAAAAGCTTTGGCATCTCCCTTGTCAAACCATCGGGTTTTCCGTGATCCTTGAAGTGCGGCAGGCTCTCCCTCTACGTTTAGTATCGTCTAAAATATTTTCTGGAGTCACACCATGAGCAAAGAACAGAAGAGTAATAAAGAGAACAAGAAGAAACCAGCACTGTCGCAAAAAGAGAAGAAGGCAGCGAAGAAAAGCAAGAAAGATCAGAAAGAGCATAAGGGTCTTATGGATTAAACGTATTAGGTTGTTTTTGGCAGGATTTTACCTCAAGTGCCATTGAATGGCCCAGCGTCGAATAAACTACTACTTCTCTACTATTCTATTTGGCGTAAACAATGATTCTTATATCACCGATACATCGGACAGTATCGAGTGGGTATGATGATGTTAATCGGGTGCTGTCAGAGGAATGATAGAGCTATGCATTTATTAATGTTGACCATGGACAAAATGCGAGCCTCAAAGGAGGCTCGTATTTGTTTGTAAATATAGAGCAGAAGTCGATATTGTCTCTGTACGTATATTTATTTTTTCGCTTTTATATTACTTGCCTTCAGCGGCTTTTTTCTGCTCATCATCTTGCCCAGTAGAGGAACCTTCAGTAGCCGGAGCTGCGGCACCTGTTTCCATGGCCGGTGCAACGGCTTCGGTCGTTGTGGCGGTATTATCCGCATCCTTGTTACAAGCAGTAATTGCCAGCGTTAGAAAAATTGTAAAAAATAATGCAAGCTTGTTCATGTCTTTTTCCCTAATTAATGATATTTATGCGCGGTCCAGTGTAAGGGGTAATGAATGTCATTCATTGACCGGCTTCACATTCTGAAACCTTAATTATTTTAATAAGCCCGAATTAGATAGATAACGAAGATAAAAGTGCTTAAAGCCAGGGTCTTCCATGACACGAGGCATTATATGGCGACCTCCATCCCATCATTGGTAACGGACAGACTTTGGGTTTGAGATACGCACAATGGTTACTGTTTTTTAAGAGAATGTTAGCGCAATAACTCCCATTATTTCATCACAACAGGGCAACGTCCGCAGTGAGATGTTGCCATGCTTCTGGGTTATTCCTGCGGGTAATAAAATCTTTGCAAAAAAGACACAAGTGAAGTGTTCATTCAATACCTATCTTTGTCCACAATAGACTGCTTGGTCTATGGTATAGAGATAAACATCAACATATGAGTAGAAAGCAAAAGATGCATACCGACATTACCCCACTGGACATAGAAGAAGTCGCCCTGCGCTGGCGGCGCACGAAGATTGTCGCTACGTTGGGGCCAGCATCAGATACGGCGGAGATGATCGAGAAACTGTTCGACGCGGGGGCTGATGCCTTTCGTATCAACATGTCTCACGGTGAACATGATAGCCATCGGGCACAGGTTAACCTGGTGCGTGATACCGCCGTGCAAAAACAGAAGCATGTGGCGATTATTATGGACCTGTGTGGCCCGAAGATTCGCGTCGGCCGGTTTGAGGAAGAGCAGATCCTGCTGGAGGAAGACAGTGAAGTGATCATCACCAGTCGTGATGTCATGGGTACACCAGGTTTGATTCCATCGCAATATCAGAATCTACATAAGGATATCCAGCTGGGTGAGCGGATCTTGCTGGACGATGGCAATCTGGAGCTTACGGCCACCGCCATCGATGGTACAGAGATAAGCTGCCGTGTGGTTCACGGTGGAATACTGAAGAATAATAAGGGCATGAATCTGCCGGATTCCAGCCTGTCGGTACCCTCTTTTACTGAAAAGGATAAACGTGATGCGAAACTGGCCATAGAGCTTGAGGCAGATTTTGTTGCCTTGAGTTTTGTGCGCGACAAGGATGATGTGCTGAACCTGCAAAATTTTCTACAGCAACACGGTTCCGGAATACAGATCATCTCCAAGATCGAAAAGCCCGAGGCTGTGACCAATATCCACGAGATTTTGGCGTGTTCCTACGGCATTATGGTGGCGCGAGGGGATTTGGGCATCGAACTGCCAGCAGAACGTGTCCCGTTATTGCAGCAGGAGCTGATTCAACTGGCGCGGGATTATAGCCGACCGGTTATCGTAGCGACACAAATGCTGGAGTCTATGATCACCCACTCGCGGCCAACACGGGCTGAGGTTGGGGATGTGGCCAGTGCGGCACTATCCGGTACCGACGCGGTTATGCTCTCGGGTGAAACTGCGGCAGGCAAGTACCCGGTATTGGCGGTGGAGACCATGAACAAGGTATTGCGCGAGATAGAGGCACATCAATGGAAACACAACAGCTTCGGTGATGCGAAAAAGATCGGCGATAGTACGAGTGATATATTGCCAGTGCGTGATGCGGTGGCCCGTGCGACTCTGAACCTGGCCAGCGATATGAAGCTGCAGGGGATCATTATACCGACCCGTTCCGGCACGACCGCACGGGTGATCTCCGCTGCTCGCCCCTCTGCCCCCTGCATTGGGGTGTGTTCGGACATACAGGTAAATCAGCGTATGGCCTTGAATTGGGGCGTAATACCGGTGTTGGTGTATGAACCACAGACACATGATTGGCGCACATTGTGTGAGCTTATCAATAAACAGGTGAAACTGACGGAGAGCGGGCATACGGTATTATTGGTCTCCGGATTTAACGATGACCCCGCTCTGAATGAGCCTGTCATTAAGATCCTCATGGTCTAGTCAGAGCGTAGAGCTGAAGAGCACATCGGCGCGGTAACGCAACAAAATCCCCGTAATATCGAAAAAACTTCCCCTCACCATTCCCTCCTAAGCCCAAATAAGGTACAAGGACGGCATGAAAACTCCAAAACGAATCGAACCTTTGGTGGATAGTGGCCTGGTGGACGAGGTCATTAGTCGCCTGATGAGTGGTAAAGAGGCCGATGTCTACGTGGTACGTTGTGGTGATGAGATCCGCTGTGCCAAGGTCTACAAGGAAGCGTCCAAGCGTGGCTTTAAGCAAGCGGTGCTCTACCAGGAGGGCCGTAAGGTACGTAATAGCCGTCGTGCCCGCGCCATGGAGAAGGGCTCCAAGTTTGGCCGCAAGCAGCAGGAAGAGACCTGGCAGAATGCTGAGGTTGAGGCATTGTTCCGTCTTGCCGATGCAGGAGTAAGAGTGCCCCAACCTTACGACTGTCTGGATGGTGTGCTACTGATGGAGCTGGTGACCGATGCAGATGGCGAGGTGGCCCCGCGTCTGGCGGATGTGACGATGAGTGCCGAGCAGGCACTGGACGACTATGCCCAGGTGATGCGCTACGTGGTACTGATGCTGACGGCCGGACTGGTGCATGGCGATCTGTCCGAGTTTAATGTGCTGGTGGATGAGTATGGCCCGGTGATCATCGATCTACCACAGGCGGTGGATGCGGCGGGAAACAATAACGCGAAGTTCATGCTGGAGCGGGACGTGAACAATATGACCGCCTACTACGGCCAGTATGCACCAGAGTTGCTTACCACAAAGTATGGCAAGGAAATTTGGGCGCTGTATGAGGACGGCAAGCTGGATGCGGACACAGAACTGACCGGGCTGTTTGAAGAGAGCACGCAGGCCGCCGATGTGGATGCGGTGTTGGAAGATATCAAATACGCCATGCAGGAAGAGATGGAGCGACAAGAGCGTATGCGCGAAGCGGAAGAAACCGATTAAACAAAGCATCGATTACCTCCGCTGTCAGGCAGAGAATATCGGCTCTTTTATGCTCTTCATCCCGCCCTACAGACTCACGTTAAAAACCTAAACCATCTCTAATAGTCTGCAATGCGATAGCTTGCAGACAACCTATGCGCAACCCCCGGCGATAGGGTCACGGTGTATTCCGAGGCATTGGCTGTCTCCACACACACCATCTGGCGATAGCCATCGGGACCCAGATCCCCCATCTTTGCAGCCACCTCTTTGCCCGGATTCCAGACCACAGTGGAGTGACTGCCTTTACTCTGAATGATGACGCGCCGTTTCAACACCGGGTCGCGTATCTCGCACCGATTGCCGGTATCCAGATAGATGCGATCCACCTCGCTGCTAAATCGTACCAGACCATGTTGCTGTTTGCGGGCAAAGCCCTCGGTCTTGTCCAGGTAGTCACAAGCGTCGAGGCCGTTCACGGTGGTTCGGCCGATATCACCGATACGGAAGTAGGTGTGCAGTGCTGCGCCGATGGTGACCTCGCTGGAGCCCAGAGTGGTGGTCTCCAGTGTTAATGATAGCTCCTTGCCAACGGTGACGGAGTACTGAACCTTGGTGGCGCAGTCCCAAAAGCTGCGGCTATGGGTGGTATCGATCAGTTCGAACAACAGATG
>JAOUJT010000124.1 GCA_029883105.1 Gammaproteobacteria bacterium | reverse complement strand
AAGCGGCTGGACGTGGTTTCTTGGTTTTTTGTACCAGCTCATCGTTCACTTCTTCAACCGCAAGGACACTCATATAATCCAGGTCTACCTCCCAAGGTAGCTTGACAGATAGACCATTACTGCTCTTATTATGAGATAATTCTGTCATCCAGGTTGATAATGGGAATTTTTCCAGCCGGCCGCTGAGACGTAATACATCCGAATCGGGAATCGTCGGCATGCCGGGACCAAAGTGTAAGTCTCCTCGGCGTAATTTCGTTCTATCCCCACTGCTCTCCAACCAAAATGCACTGTGTATATGCTCACCTATGGATAACTGGAATTGCTGCGTATTGGCATTCCATAATGCAGAAAATTTTTGTTTTGAAGCTGGTGGTTTGTGCAAAGGCGGAGGAAGATTTATCGCCATTCCCTGCATATCCGAAGTAACCGTAAGCAGGGTTTCTTGTCGCTTTCCTTGTTGCACCAATAAGCGTGTGGTGAAGTGACTCTCTCCCTGCAGAGAATCCAACAAACCAATTTTTAGTTCATTCTGTAGTTCTGATGCATTGGCACGGCCTTGCAGTTCAAGTTGCACCACTCGACCATCAGACAGATATTTTGTGGACACATTCAAGCGGGCTGGCTGTGAGAATATGCGCCCATTAATTGACTCTGAGAAATAACCCTTCTCAGTAAACAGTAGTTGACCATTTACTGACTCCGCCGAAAGGCCTCCTTCGGAAAAGCCTAAACGAATACCACTATCCTTTACCGTTAACTCACCTCTATATCGTGTCGTACCTAAGGCTTCTTTTAACGGAATAGACATTGACAGCTCTAAATCACTCTCGCCTACGGCATGTACTCGATGTACTTGTGGTATGGATTCGCCGAGTGGACTTTGTTTGATAAAGTCCAAGGCCTGTGTGCTCGTACCTTGCACTTGTCCATTGAGGACCAGCCAAGGCTGGCGAAACTCATCGATATTGGCAGTGAAACTTTTTACTGCCATCCCCTGTACCGTGGCAGATTTTGTTTCTATGTGCATGCCCGCACCAGCAAAAGTAATATCGGCTTGAAGATCTTGGAAATCGGGCCATTTATCCAGGTAGTTTAAGGTCAAGTTTTCAGTTTTAAAATCGACTTCGAATTTCCCCTGCTTCTGACGAAAGGGAAAAGCACCCTTACTTAACCAGCCACGATATACGGCACCACCATTCTGTGCCTTGCCGGCCAAAAGTGAACGATCCAACCAGCTAACCAGTGACGGTTTCATAATATTAACCGGATAAAAACGTTTCACCTCACGAACTTCGGCATTTTCGAAACGTGCCAGCAGATCCAGATAACCAGGATGTTCCTTATTCGCCAGCAACAGATGCATACGCGCCACCATATCTGCATCGCGACCATCTATAGCCAAACGCTCACTCATAACATGCCAGGAGCCATTATGCTTGCGCCACTGAACCAGGCCTTGAAGACTGTTTACTGCCCAAGGCGAACGAAAAATATGTGCAATATCCACCTGCATGTTGGTACTGGATAGCAAGCTGGCACCTGAATCCTCATCCATCCAAACAACAGTATCAAGGCCTTTTATCTGCGGGAAGTTATTCCATGCCTGGCTGGAGAAGTCCTTACTACGAAATGCCAAGTCATACTCTGGTGACCTACCTATATGATTTTCCCAATTAAGATGTGCATCACGTATCTCTCCCGACAAGGCCAGTTTATCCAACATCTCATACTGTTCTTCATCTACAAAATCTGATGCCATCAGCAATTTACGCAGATCCTGTAGATACACAAGATTGGTCTTTGCCTGGAATGTTTTAAACCCCGGTTCAAAACTGATCTGGATACGACTTGGATCTCTAGCAATGGCACTATCACTCAACTGTAATTGCTGAACATCCAGCACCCACCGTGACGCAGATTCACGCTGCAGATGAAAACGACTATTCACATGTTCCACGACGAATGGCGTTCTTTTCTCTACACTGCTCAGCTGTACACCGGATAAATTTATATCACCATCAAAAGTAAGTGGGTTTAGCCCTTTCCATGTGGACCACAAACGAATTGTTGCAACCCCCTGGATCTTGAATTTGTCTGTAGAAAAGAACGTCTTATTTATTTTCTCAACATCGATCCCCTGGACAAGGGCAAAGGTAGATATTTTCCAGCTGGATATATCGCGCATATCCGCAGCTTCTATGTCGACAGAAAAACCTGTTCGCTTGGCTAAATCCTCTGATAGTAGAACAACGCCGTCTATTTGATGTCGGGAACCTGAATTTTTTAGCTTGATTTCTGTGGCATGTAACTCGATATGTTTTTCAGTGACAAGATCCCGATAATCCAGTCTCACTTGATCAACACTTAAGCGGGAATTCTCAAATAACCAGTTCAATACAGGAGGATAAGGCTCGCCAGTTTCGTTGGTTTTGGCATCAAGTTTTAACGCGACACCGTTCACCGTATAGGTTTGATCTTTTTCACGTACAATCCTTAATTCTGTGCCACTCAGATTGAGACTGATCGGTATTGCCTTCTCTTCCTGTAGAGATTTCCTTATGGAAAAACCGATATCCATTCGAGACAGTTTGAACTGGACATGCTGCTGTTTGGCATCATAAATTACCAGATTTTCCAACACCAAGGTCGGAGACAAGCCATTTAACTCAGCGGTCACACTGCCGACCAAGACCTTCTGACCCAGAGACTTACTTAAAGAGTGTTCTAATTCGGCACGATAACTTTCGGCATATGGCAGAGCCAGACGAACCACCGTTAGAGCCACTGCGGCCAAGACCAAAAAAGTCACCACCAGTGTCCACAGCCAGCCATAGAAACGATATAAAATATTGTTGGTTTCGACCTTAACCATCAAAGTAATACAACATCAAATTGTTCCTGGGTATAAAGACCTTCGACCTGAAAACGTACCGATTTACCAATAAAGGTTTCCAACTCTGCCATACTGGTTGATTCTTCATCCAACAGCCTGTCCACCACGTCTTGTGAAGCCAATACCAGATATCCACTGGCTTTGAATTGCCGCTCTTCACGCAGAATTTCACGAAAGATTTCGTAACATACCGTTTCCGTGGTTTTAATCGTGCCACGACCCTGACAGACTGGACAGCATTCACACAAAATGTGTTCGAGACTTTCGCTGGTGCGTTTGCGCGTCATCTCTATCAATCCCAATGGTGAGACCTCACTGATATTGGTCTTGGCATGATCATGAGAAAGATGTTTTTCCAAAGCACTCATCACTTGCTGTCGGTGTTCTATATCCAGCATATCGATAAAATCTATGATGATGATGCCACCTAAATTTCGCAAACGTAATTGTCGCGCTAAGGCGTGTGCCGCTTCCAGATTGGTCTTGAATATGGTCTCCTCCAGATTACGATGGCCTACAAATCCTCCAGTATTAACATCAATGGTGGTCATCGCTTCGGTTTGATCGATAATCAAATAGCCTCCGGACTTTAATTCGACCTTACGTTCCAGGGCCTTATGAATCTCATCCTCAACGCCGTATATATCGAGGATGGGTCGTTCACCTGGATAGTATTCAATGTGTGGTTCCAGTTCCGGGATGAAGCGATTGGCAAATTTCTTCACCCTTTGAAAGGTTTCGTTGGAATCAATGCGGATCTTCTCGACACTAGCACCGACCAGATCACGCATCACCCGCATCACCAGAGATGGGTCCTCATGTACCAACGAGCCGGCCTTCGCCGTCTCTGTTTTCTCTTGTGCCGCAGACCAGAGTTTAGCCAGATAAGCCATATCGGCACAGATATCTTCTTCGCTGATACCATCGGCGACAGTGCGAATGATGTAACCACCACCACCAAACTCTGGCGTGTGATGTTGAATCACCTCTTTTAAACGATTGCGCTCCTCATCGACACCCAGCTTTTGTGACACACCCACATGCTCACTAAACGGCATGTAGACCAGATAACGTGAGGGCAAAGAGATGTGTGTGGTCAGGCGCGCGCCTTTGGTACCCAGTGGGTCCTTAACCACCTGTACCAGGATCTGCTGGCCTTCATGCAACAGCTTGCTGATCTCTATCTCATGCTTGTTAGGGTTATCGCTGTCGCTGTGGTGAATATCCGAGGCATGTAAAAAGGCTGTCCGCTCCAGGCCAATATCCACAAAGGCTGCCTGCATACCAGGCAGCACCCGACAGACTTTACCCTTATATATGTTCCCCACCAGGCCGAGGCGTCCGGCGCGTTCGATCAACATCTCCTGCAACACACCATTTTCCACTATGGCGATGCGGGTTTCCCGGGGGGTGACATTTATTAGTAATTCTTCACTCATGCTGGTTCCGTGTTTTATTCTTTTCCCTACTGTAAAACAGATAGCCCGAAGGATTCCAATAACAGGGCGGTCTCAAACAGGGGCAGACCCATCACCGCAGAATAACTACCGCTTAGTTGTTCGATGAATACCGCCCCCAAACCTTGCACCGCGTAGCCTCCAGACTTGTCGGCGGGCTCGCCACTGAGCCAATAACGCTCTATCTCATCCCTACCCAAGCGACGAAATCGTACTTCACTTACACTAAGCTGCGTTTCTTGCCGAGCGTGATTATTCAGCAGTGAGACCGCAGTCATAACCTGATGACTACGACCAGACAATTGCGCCAACATCTGTAGACCATCGTTGCGATCCTGTGGCTTACCCAAGATAACACCATCCACCACCACGCTGGTATCGGAACCCAGTAACAAAATGGTGTCCGTCGAGGTATCAGCAGAAAGTAGGCTCAATCCTGCGCGGGCCTTTTCTTCAGCCAGACGACACACATACTCCTGGGGTGACTCTGCGGGTAACACATGCTCAGGGATATCCGGCGAAAGCACCTCAAAAGGGACACCGATTTGTGCTAACAGTTCACGCCGGCGGGGAGAGGAGGAGGCGAGAAAGAGACGAGGTCTCTGTATGGTCATACGGGTCCTTGGTTATGGCTAACGGTGATAGGGATGATTCTTGAGTATGCTCCAGGCCCGATACAACTGCTCGGCCACCAGGATACGTACCATGGGGTGGGGCAAGGTCAGGCGTGAAAGTGACCACTTACGCTCTGCCAGTTGATAGCACTCATCTGCCAGCCCCTCTGGCCCACCAATCAGCAGGGCCACGTCCCTACCCATGGAAAACCAGTCACGCATTTGTGTTGACAGCTCCTGCGTATCCCAGGGCTTACCGCGCAAGTCCAGTGCGATAACCAGGGCTCCCTTGGGAATGGCCTGTTGCATGCGCTTGCCTTCGTC
Organism: Gammaproteobacteria bacterium; assembly: GCA_029883105.1. Lineage (GTDB taxonomy): Bacteria > Pseudomonadota > Gammaproteobacteria > Thiohalospirales > Thiohalospiraceae > JABURT01. The sequence goes on along the minus strand of JAOUJT010000124.1, from coordinate 2,875 downwards.
ACGCATGGCACGTTCCACATCCATGCCCTTGCCACGCTTGCCCGCTGCCAGCTCCACCATCTGTACCTGGCACTCGACATTCATGCGCTTGGCATATTCCTGATAGCCTTGTTCAACCCAGGCGGGCATGCGCTGGCCTACGGCAATCAGGTGGATGCGCATGCGCTAGAGCTCATCCTCTTCACGTTCTTCAGCAGCACCTGTCTCCCACAACTTCTCCAGACCGTAGAAGTCACGCACCTCCGGCATCATCACATGTACCACCACGTCGCCCAGATCGACCAATACCCAGTCACCCTCGCTCTCGCCTTCAATGCCGATAGGTGGATGACCGGCCAGCTTGGCCTTGGTGGCGACATTACCCGCCAGGGACTTTACATGACGTGACGAGGTACCACAGGCAATCACCATAATGTCGGTGATACTACTCTTGCCGCGTACATCGACGATCTTCAGGTCCTGAACCTTCAGATCTTCCAGTGCATCGATAACCAGTTTTTTCAGTACTTCAATTTCCATCATAACTCTTCATGTTTTATACAGGTCATTCGACCTGATGAATTCCAATACCTTCTCAGGTAACAAATAACGCGGGTCCTGCCCCGCAGCCAATAGTTCACGAATGCGGGTAGAGGATATCTCCAGCTGACTTAGCGGATGAAAATATATCCTGCCAGCCGGACTTTGCTTCAATAACGAGGCCTCGCCCACCTGACGCTGGCTGATTTGTGCGCCAAGTGGGGCCTCTTTCGTCAGCTCATCCAAAGAGATTCCCGGGCGATGACTCACCACCAGATGGGCCAGTTCAAACAACTGCTGCCACTCATGCCAGGAGGGCAAACCAGCAAAAGCATCCATCCCCATCAGCAAACAGAGTGGGGTATCAGTACCCTGCTCAGTGCGCAGCTCACGCAGGGTATCAATCATATAGGCGGGACCACTACGTCGTAATTCACGACGGTCCACTTGCCACCCGTGCACACCGTTTATCGCCCGCTGCAGCATTGCCACACGCTGTTCACCACTGGCCCGAGCTGATTCTCGATGCGCAGCTTGTCCGGTCGGTATCCACAACAGGGTGTCGAGCGCCAATGCCTCGTGCAACTCCAGTGCCGGGCGCAGGTGACCGAAATGAACCGGGTCAAACGCACCTCCGAGGATACCGATCATCGAGATGATTAACTACGGATGTGGCCATCGCCGAGGACGATGTACTTCTGTGAGGTCAGACCTTCCAGACCCACCGGACCGCGGGCATGGATCTTATCAGTGCTGATACCGATCTCGGCACCCAGTCCGTACTCAAAGCCATCAGCAAAACGGGTCGAGGCATTTACCATTACCGAGCTGGAATCGATCTCCGCGAGAAAGCGACGGGCACGACTGTAGTCTTCGGTAACGATGGACTCCGTATGACCCGAGCTGTGTTTATGAATATGTTCCATTGCCGTCTCCAGTCCATCCACCACACGGATAGAGAGGATGGGGGCAAGATACTCCTCGTCCCAGTCCGCTTCCGTAGCGGCATGGATACCGGGCAAGATCGAGCGTGTCTTGGCACAACCACGCAGCTCCACCCCCTTATCCAGATACATCTTGCCCAGTTCGGGCAGCACATCCTCGGCAATCCCGGCAGCAACCAGTAGGGTCTCCATCGCATTACACACACCATAGCGGTGGGTCTTGGCATTAAAGGCAATATCCAGGGCCTTTTTATGCTCCGCCTTGTCATCAATATAGACATGGCAAACCCCATGCAAATGTTTGATCACAGGTACCCGTGCCTCGGCAGAGATACGTTCGATCAGCCCCTTGCCACCACGTGGCACGATGACATCCACATATTCCTGCATGGTGATCAATTCACCCACTGCCGCGCGGTCGGTGGTTTCGATCACCTGTACCGCCTCGATGGGCAGACCGGCCTCTTGCAGGCCCTGCTGGATACAACGGGCAATGGACTGATTGGAGTGAGCGGCCTCAGACCCACCACGCAGGATAGCGGAATTGCCTGACTTCAGGCACAAGGCGGCGGCATCGGCGGTCACATTGGGGCGCGACTCGTAGATGATACCAATCACTCCCAGTGGCACCCGCATCTTGCCCACCTGGATACCGGAAGGACGATAATTCAGTCCTGAGATCTCACCCACGGGATCCGGCAAGGCGGCCACCTGGCGCAGGCCCTCGGCCATCCCCGCCACACGTTCAGGGTTCAGTGCCAGTCGATCCAGCAGTGCCGCGTCCAGGCCTTTGGCAGCACCGGCATCCAGATCCTTTTTATTCTCCGCGAGAAGCTCATCCATCGCAGACTCTATGGCGTCGGCCATCGCCAGCAGCGCCGAATTCTTTGCATTGGTATTGGCGCGAGCCAGTTGGCGTGCTGCTGCACGGGCCTGTTGACCCAGACCTTGCATATAGGCTTTTACATCCATCGATAGGTTCTCTTAAGTCGTTTTGCGTAGCGGGCGCGCAAACAGGCGCGCACCGGCCATTAATAAGGTCAATTCTAACAATTCGTCCCAGGGCTTGCCCACTGTCGCACCCTTGATCATGCGATCCACCGCGGCGCAACGCCGTAACAACTGTTGCCAGCGGCGACTATTATGCCGTTGCAGCCCCTGCCGCACAAAGGGCTTACGTTTATCCCATACCCGGTTGGCCGACAGTACGCGGTCCAACGATTGCCCCTGCTCAATCTCCAAAGCCATCGCCGCCAGGCCGCGAATCTCACGACTCAGCGCCCAGAGCACCAGGATCGCCTCGACCCCCTCTTCGCGGACGCCATTGAGCATACGCACACAGCGGGCATGTTCTGCGTTCAGGGCCGCATCCACCAGACCAAACACATCGAAGCGGGCAGAGCTGGCTACCG
>JAOUJT010000390.1 GCA_029883105.1 Gammaproteobacteria bacterium | reverse complement strand
TATGACAATGCCGAAGGGCCATGCTGGGTGCGTCTAATTACTGAGAGTGAGTTCAACTCTTTTAAAGCGGTGAAATATGACCGCGCTGCTGAAATGATGGGGTATTGATATGTCAAAACAAATCGGAAATTATTGGTTAGTAAAATTACGACTGTCTATAGGTGCCTATGAGAAAAGTGCTACCCATGTCGTATCTGCGGACACCAAACGAGAGGCGATCTCCCTTGCCCTAGAGAATGAGTGTCATGTCGAGGCGGACTATTCAGAGTATCCACAGAAAGATGCGTGTTGGGACGGGAATGAGTTCGTATATACCATGACTTCATGTGAGCCTTTGACGGCTGAGACGAATCGTTATGTCGATCCTGAGGAGGTCTCATGAACCACAAGATCTTAGTCTGGGAGAGACGCTTCACTGAGGGGCTCCAACCCTTTGGTGCCAAGCTAAGTATCCAGCAAACCGGCGACCCTCGATGGGTACGTGGGTTTATTCATCTGAGTCAGAAAGATGGGATCCCCTTGTCATTAGGCAGAGTGTCTTTCTTCAATGGAGACTTCTATGGCCTCAAATGGTATGGCGGTCAGGCTTCTATCAATGATAAGCACGGGCACCTGAAGTATGGTTTAGAGTATTTCATTCGATTCAATGTGTACCTAACGGTAGATAGATGGAATGCAGCGGTGACCAAGGCCAAAGAACTGCACCAACAAGATCTGGCCAGAAAGATCCAGTGGCGGAAAGACAATCCAATCCCTGCCAACCGTAAGCAGAAAAAGCGGAAACCTTTGGAGGGTCGATCTGCAGAAGCCTTCCTACTCGATATTTTGGGAGAGTCCTCATGCCAATAGTAAATGTACGAGTACATCCTTGGGTACAACCACCTCATCGCGGGAAGCTGGTGGAAGCTGGTGGACTGAGACGTCCCGAAGACTGGGGCGATGTGATGATCCACATGCGAAACAGCGGGAAACACCTTATAGTCCACCAACTCGACTCTTTTGGTGGGGTTATTATGGAAGTCCATAATATGTTTAGCAAATGCGGTGAAGAAGAGCTCGAAAATTGTACGATGGAGTATATGGAGTTAGACGCAGATCAGCGGTACGACTTGGCCATATACCTACTAAGCACTATAACCCCCAGAGGTAAGTAGCATGATTGATGGTTCCTGCTGTGGCCTCAAGGAGAAGCCTTGTGGATAAACATTGGTTTGGTGAGTTGATCTTGAACCTCAATCCTCCTCCCTCTAGACCTACAGGTCTGGTTATGCGAGAGGGTATCTATAAGAAAACATATATCAGGTTGTGGGGACTGAGAAAGCGCTACTTCATATTCATGCAGCACATCGGAGCCCACGATTACTGGGACGGTCATGAAGAAAGGTGCGGCAGCTATACAGCAACAACAGGATACTGGCATTACGCGACCGAAAAAGAACGGGATGACCAATACGAAGGGTTACTCAAAGCGTATAGATTCGAGGACGGGAGACTATCATGAAACCCTCTCAATGGTTTAAGGTATCGGAGACACCCTTACCTAAACCAGACAGGCTAACTTCCCCACCACGGGGCTCACGGACAGCCACAATCCTATGCAGGCTTAGGGATGGTACGAGTTTCATCGGCTGGATGGAATATAGATCCTTTTCAGACCCTAGAACATCGCCTACACTGGTCAGTGGGTATGACAACCCTATATATCCTAATGTCAAATCCGTGATGAAGTGGAGGTGGGCAAATGCTAAAGATACTAGGTTGGGTATCGAGATTAAGCGTGACTGAGGATCAGTTTGAGGAATTCTCAGAACACCCGGCAGTAGCTGTTTTCTGCTGGTCTATGATGTTTGTATTTTTGATTTGGTTTATGACGGAAATAGCACCCTGAATATTGATACCCTTAGGAGGGTTACTTATGAAAGACACTAGAACAGCGTGGGGTAAGGAGTTTGATGCCAAGCTAGAGGCGTGGAACGAGATAAACTCCCTGAAAAAAGAACTTGACGAAACTGAAGACTCGCTACACGAATC
>JAOUJT010000123.1 GCA_029883105.1 Gammaproteobacteria bacterium | reverse complement strand
AGTTGTTTAATGATACCACCTGCCAGTTGCATACTGATCTCACCCACTTCTGCGTTGGCAGAGTTAGTGACGACAAAATCTACCGACTTTAGTCGGCTTGGCTTTTCACGCAAGGGGCCAGCAGGCAAACACAGGCCATTACCAAAACGACGCTTACCATCAATGATGCAGATCTCCATATCACGCCGTAGACGATAATGCTGCATGCCATCATCGCTGATCAAAACATCACAATCGGTAAATTCCTTCAATGCATGTGCTGCATCCACACGACTAGGGCCTACTGCCATAGGACAACCGGTCCGCTGAGCGATTAATAAAGGTTCGTCACCCACAACATAGGGATCACTGTCTGGACGTACCTGCTGAGGCCAATGTGAGGCTTTGCCGCCATAACCTCGTGAGATAATCCCCGGCTTATAACCTGCATTAATTAGCTGTCTTGCTAACCAGATAACCATCGGTGTCTTGCCGGTACCACCAACAGTAATATTACCGACGACGATAATCGGCAGCTTACTTCTATAGGATGAGAGAACTCGAAGTTTAAAAAGGAGCTTGCGTACATAGACAATGGAACAAAATAGCCATGACAATGGTTTAAGGATGCTGGAAACACGGTTTTTACTGTACCAGTAATTATCAATGCGCTTCACGATCAACCTTCCCGTAGTTCGTCAGGAAAATAAATGACATATTTATTACACACATGAAAAAAATTAATCATTAAATTGTAGTCGATAGAGTTCGGCGTAATAGCCATTTTGATCCAACAACTCCTTGTGAGTCCCTGTCTCCACGATGCGACCATTGTCCATGACAACGATTTTATCAGCACCTTCTATGGTAGAGAGTCGATGGGCGATGACCAGCGTGGTACGATTTTGCATCAACACTTCCAACGCCGCTTGGATATGGCGCTCGGATTCATTATCCAGTGCAGAGGTAGCCTCATCCAGTATAAGGATGGGGGCATCCTTGAGTATTGCCCGAGCGATGGCGAGGCGCTGACGCTGACCACCGGATAACAGTGCCCCGCCCTCACCAACCATCGTATCAAAGCCATCCGGTAACTTGTTAACATACTCGGTAACATGTGCCGCCTTTGCAGCTGCTTCTATCTCGTCATTACTACATTCACTGAGCTTGCCGTAGGCGATATTTCGGCGAATACTATCGTTAAACAGTACGACTTCCTGACTTACCAGAGCCACATGATCACGTAAGGACTCTAGCCTAAGTTCATTAATATTATGACCATCAACTTTAATAACACCTTCTTTTACGTCATAGAAGCGTGGTAACAAACTTACCAGTGTCGACTTGCCACTACCTGAACGTCCCACAAAGGCAACCGTCTCTCCGGCCTCTATATGTAGACTAATATCATCGAGCACATTTCCTTTGTTCTGATCATACGAAAAGTTGACCTTTTCGAAGTCTATACTGCCCTTTGTATCGGTTAAAATCCTTGTACCGTCATCTCGTTCTATTTTCTGATCTAGCAGACCAAAGATACTACCGGCAGCTGCGATTCCACGTTGCAGGCTGGCATTAATATTGGTGAGATTCCGTGCGGCAGGTAACAGCATCATCATGGCAAACATAAAGGAAACAAAGGTACCGACCGTTACATCCTGCTTCATCGCAGGTAAGGTCGCCACATAGATAATGGCAGCTAATGCACCGGCCACCAAAAACTGGATAAAGTTAACACTTATGGCCTGAGTAGCTACCATCTTCATCTTCTGTAGACGGTTGTAGTCATTTACCTGTGTAAAATGCTGCTTTTCGTAACGTTGACCACCAAAAATCTTAATCACTTTTTGGCCCAGAATGATCTCTTCTGATACATGAGTGACATCACCCATAGAGTTCTGAATACGGCGACTCAGCTTGCGAAAACGTTTGCTGACCAATACGACAAGAACCGCCAAAACAGGCGTCAGTACGATAAATGTAAGCGATAAAATCCAGTTGAGATAAAACATCCAGGCCAAAAGTGCGATAACTCGAAAGGAATCCTGTACCAGGGTTGTTATTGCCTGTCCCGTTGCACTGGTCACCTGTTCCGTATCGTATACCAGTTTAGAAAGTAACTGGCCTGATGAGTTCGCATCGTAATATCTGGAAGGTAATAGCAGAAATTTTTCAAACAGTTCTTCACGCAGCTTTTTTATAACATTACTGGAGACCGCTTCCAGAAAATAGGTAGCCATAAAGGCCGAAATTCCTCTTACCACAAATAGCAGTAACAGTAACAAGGGAGCCAACACGATCATCTGCGGGTCCTTGGCAACAAAACTGTCATCCATGAGTGTTTTCATTAAGGCGGCGAATCCGGCTTCCGTAGTCGCACTTATGGCCATGCCAAGGATGGCGATAGCAAAAACACCTTTATGCCTTTTTACATAACCCAGCAGACGCTTATAGATCTGCGTCGAACTGCTTGTACTTACTTCCTGGCTCATTTTGCGGGCTCATTGGTGATGTTCTGTGTGGCAAAGGTCAGGTGTAGATACCCCAGTTGACGTGCGGCATCCATTGCCTTTACCACGGCTTCGTGTGGCGTACGTCGATCGGCACTGATTATCAGCTTGGGAGACTTCAGAGTCCCGGCCTGTTGTTGCATGGCACGTTTCAGGGTCAGCAACTGGGTATTGATGAGTTGTTGCTGATTAACAAAATAACGCCCCTGTGCATCGATACTGATCTCGATAGGACGCTTTTCGTCCTTGCTCGTCTCGCCACTTGCCTGGGGTAATTCTATACTGATCTCCGATTCCTGAGTAAATGTGGTGGAGACCATAAAAAAGATCAGTAGCAGGAACACCACATCGATCAAGGGTGTGAGGTTGACATCTGGTTCTTCACGGCGACGTCCAGGGCGCAGATTCACAGAACCGGCTCCTCGCTCTCGTCTTCACGGTCACCCTGCATCACCTCCACCATCTTCAGCGCCTCGTCCTCCATTTCCAGCGCCAATTCATCCACATGGGCACGAAAATAGCGGTAAAAAATCAGGCTGGGAATGGCCACGGCCAGACCGGCAGCGGTGGTCACCAGCGCCTCGGAAATGCCCCCTGCAAGGATGCCTGGATCCCCGACCCCCTGGGTGGTAATCACACTAAAGACCTTAATCATACCAATAACGGTTCCCAACAGGCCTAATAGAGGGGTTATGGAGGCGATGGTGCCCAGGGCATTCAGAAACCGTTCCAACTCCAGCACTACCTGGCGGCCGGTCTCTTCCAGTGCCTGCTTCATGATTTCGCGTGAATGTTCAATGTTGATCAAACCTGAGGATAATACTCGACCCAGGGGAGAGCTTTCGCGGATCTCGTCGATCTGCACGCGCGTCATCTTCTTCTGACGCTGTAGTTTGATCACGGCAGAAACCAGGCCAGAGGGCAGGATGCGCTTGCGACGTAAGGTCCAGAAACGTTCTGCCACAATGGCCACAGAGACGATGGACGACAATATTATGGGCAACATCAACCAGCCGCCGGCTTGCACCAATTCAAACACAACTCCCCCTTATAGGATTCATTATTCAGCCGCGACACTTTATCAAAGACGGCACTAGGCATAAAGCCTATTACTCGCCTCGATGCCAATAACGACGGGCTTTTTGCCTATATGAGAGCGGTGTCCCATCAACATTCGCAGCCAAAGTCACAGAAAGGGCTCCATGCCGTGCCGTGTCATAGAGTTCAGCCTGTGCATAACGCTGCGTTACATCCTCATGTGGGAATCTGTAGCGGTTTTTGTAACCAACGGGAAACAAGACATAGCGTGCGTTGACCGCCTCGACAAATGCCAGACTGGATGAACTCCGGCTACCGTGATGTGGTGCCACCAGATAGTCCGCTCTCAGCTTGTAAGCATGCAGCTTAAGCAACTGTTCTTCCGCAGGACGTTCTATATCGCCACTGAGCAGGACCGAACCATAGTGCGTGGTTATCTTAAGCACGCAACTGAGATTGTTTTCGCTGGCACCGCTTTGCTGATAGTCTCGGTCAGGATGTATCAGTTCAAATTGCACCTGATTCCACAGCCATGTCTGACCGGCCTCACAAGGCGTACTATTAGGTACCATTTGTGGCACCGAGGTAAGAATCTTCTCTATCTGAAGAGCCTCTCTTATGGCAGCAGTGCCTCCGATGTGATCATTATCTCCGTGACTGACGACTAACATATCCAGCTTTGTATACCCTTGCTGACGCAGGTATGGCAAGACCACGGCATCACCACTATTAAAATGGCCGCGATAGCCGGATCCGGTGTCATAGACCAGCACATGGTCCCGGGTCTCAATGACGACGGCCAACCCCTGGCCTACATCCAGCAGGGTGAAGCGTGCCTCAGCCATGGCCAGATCCTCGTTATTGGAAAGAAACAGGGGTAATAACCAGAGACCACCTAGCCAGCGAGCAGGGATTCCCCTGGGCAAGAGCAACCATATACAGCCGACCATAGCCAACAACAGTTGCCACCAGAGGGGGGATGGCAGACTAAGGACCAACCATCTTACCTGGGCCGTCCACTGCAAACACCACCAAAGACCCTCGAGACTTAACTGAGCCAACTGCAAAAATAGTTGTGCTAAAGCATCGCTAATGGGCAGACACAACATGGTGGCAAACAACAGTGGCATAACCGCCAGACTTAGCCAGGGTATGGCCAATAGATTTATACCCGGTGCGGACAGAGAGAGGCTTTGGAACCAAAACAGTAACAGTGGAAACAGGCCTAAAAAGATCCCTAACTGTAAGCGGCCCCATCTTTTCCACAGCCTTTCGTGATGCCCCCCTTGCAGTAGCAAGAATATCGTTGCCACCGCAGCAAAACTGAGCCAAAAACCGGGCGACAAGGTGGCAAGCGGGTCCCACAACACCACTCCCATCGCCGCATAGGCCAGAACCGTACTGGAAGGATAGCGACGCCGGCTTAGCCACCCCCACATGATGATGAGCACCATAATCAGGGCACGCTGGGTAGGGATGGAAAAACCGGCAAGCCCTGCGTAGAAAATCGCCATCAAAGCCGCAAACAGCGCCCCCGCCTGCTGCGCTGGCATACGTAGCATCAAACGTAACGAACGTGACCAGAGAAAACGTCCCATCCAAAAGGCCAGACTCGCCACCAAGCCAATATGCAGGCCAGATATAGCCAGTAAATGGCTGGTCCCGGTGGCGCGTAATATCCGCCACTGTGCATCACTCACCCCACTGCGTTCACCCAGTATCAAGGCATTTAGCAAGGCTTGGCTGGGGCCCGGAAGGCTGAGTAGGCCTATCTTGTCTGCAATCCTGGCGCGCAATCTATGTAGCCGGGCAGAAATTCCACCACCCTGCCCCAGATACTCCACATTCTCCTTGCTGCGCACATAACCGGAGGCACGGATCCGCTGTTGAAACAACCATCCCTCATAGTCAAAGCCCGCCGGATTCATCATCCCACTGGGGTGTTTCAAGCGAACGGTAAAGCGGTAGCGGTCTCCCGCTTGAAGACGCTTGGACAAATCGTACCAGTTGAGTCTCACTACCCCCGGGCTGGGGTACTTGTGGCCACGAAATGACATAGCCTCTATATGGAAACGAAACTGTTGATATCGTTGTTTATTTTGCGCCAAGCCGACGATGCTACCCATCACAAGCACATCACGTTTAATCAGGGAATCGGGTAGTTGTTGTTGCAGAATAAGCTGACTGCGAAACAGGGCCCAGGAAAATCCAAGAAAAAACATCAGCGGTAAACGAAGAGGTCGATAGAAAAGCAGCGGCAAAAGAAGAAATGCATAGCAAATCTCTTTAGCTACTGGTAGAGAAGCCATTCCCTGGAGTAATATAATCCCCGCAAGAAAGGCCAGTGTCGCAAGAGGCATACCCGTTACCCTTTAACATCCATGTTATAAGCACATAGTATAGAGCTGAAATGCCAAAAAACTTCTTCAAAAAATACATGCCGGATCAGCACAAGATCCGTGAGCATAGACTTCTAAAGGCCTTTGGTACGCGGCTACACGATCCCAATCTCTGGCACTTCAACCGTCGCTCTGTTGCCGGGGGTTTTAGTCTGGGACTGTTCAACGCCTTTGTACCATTTCCCGCGCAGATGTTTTTGTCTACCATCGGAGCCGTCTTTTTCCGCGTAAACATGCCCATAGCGGTAGGCACCGTATGGATAACCAATCCGGTCACCATTCCGCCGATGTTCTATTTCACCTATATGGTAGGCACATGGATTCTGGGTACACCGGCACAAGAGATTGAATTTGAACTGTCGTATGAATGGCTCAGTAGCGGGCTGATGGCGATCTGGGAACCCTTCTTACTGGGTTGTTTTGTTACCGGGATAGTCGCTGCCCTGGTGGGTTATATTACGGTACGAGGCCTATGGCGACTACAGGTGGTTAACCACATAAAACGGCGCCGTAAACATCGTCAAGCGAAGGAAAGCTAAGAGTAAGAGCATAACCTATTAGGCCCTAGACAAAACGACCATCAGACAGGGTTAGCACCCTATCCATACGTTCCGCCAACTGCGGGTCGTGGGTGACGATCACAAAGCTGGTCTGCAGGGTCTGATTCAACTCCAGCATCAATTCATAGATCGATTCTGCGGTTTTTCGGTCCAGATTACCGGTGGGTTCATCCGCCAATACACACTGTGGCTGATTCACCAGGGCTCTGGCAACGGCGGCACGCTGGCGTTCACCACCCGACAATTCCCCTGGTTTATGCGAAATCCGCGCCGCCAATCCAACCCTGGCGAGGATGGCTTCAGCCTTACTACTGGCTTCGTCAACCCTATCACCGCGAATCAACAACGGCATGGCCACATTCTCCAGAGCGGTAAACTCTGGTAACAGATGATGAAACTGATAAACAAAGCCCAAACAACGATTACGTAAGAGTCCGCGTTGGGTTTCATTCAAGCTGGCCATATTCTGTTGATCCACCCATACCTTGCCGGTAGTGGGGGTATCCAGACCACCCAGCAGGTGCAATAAGGTACTTTTACCGGAACCTGAAGAACCTACAATTGCCACACGCTCAGCAGCGGCAACCTTGAAATCAATCCCTTTCAAGACCTCTACTGCAGTAAGACCTTCGTCAAAACGTTTACCCAAAGACTCACAGGCGAGTATAGAATTTTCCATCTCGGTTCCTTATTCGTAACGCAGGGCTTCAGCGGGTTGGATACGCGCGCCACGCCAGGCAGGATAGAGGGTAGACAGGATACTTAATACAAAGGCAGCCAGGACGATAAAACCTACTTCACTCCACTGCATGTCCGAGGGTAGCTCACTGATGTAATAAACACTGGATGGCAGGATATCTATGCCCAGGGCATTTTCGATGGCCGGAACCCAGGTATCGATATTCATCGCCGTGATAACGCCAATCAGCCCACCAAACATGGTACCAAGCAGGCCATTTACCGTACCTTGAACGATAAAGACCCCCATCACACCTCGGGGTGATAAACCCAGCGTGCGCAGGATGGCGATATCACTTTGCTTATCCGTCACCACCATCACCAGGGTGGAGACGATGTTAAAGGCGGCTACGGCAACAATAAGAAACAGAATCACCGCCAGCATGGTTTTTTCGATCTTCAGGGCACGGAAATAGTTGGCGTGGCGGTAGGACCAGTCACTGACCCAGTACTCATCATCCAGTAGCTGAGATAGAGGCTTGGTCATCGTCGGTGCAGCGTAGATGTCGTCTACCTTCAGGCGTACGCCACTGACCATGCCTTTCATACGGTAGAGTTTGGCGGCATCATCCATATGCATGAAGACCATGCCGCTGTCGTATTGGTGGTAACCCACCTCAAACACACCACCTACAGTAAAGCGTTTCATCCGCGGTAGCACGCCCGCAGGACTAACACTGGCATTCGGTGTAATCAGGGTTATCTTATCGCCAATATCTACCGACAGGTTGCGCGCCAGTTCCATACCGATGATGATGCGAAACTTGCCCGACTCAAGAGATTCGTAACTGCCCTTGATCATCTTCTCTTCCACACTGGAGACCTGTGGTTCCATCTTCGGCACGATGCCTCGCACCATGACACCCTGAACCTGGCCACTCATGGTGACCATACCCTCGCCGCTTATATAAGGTGCGGCACCGATGACCTGGGGATGCGAGGAAACAGTATCGAT
>JAOUJT010000122.1 GCA_029883105.1 Gammaproteobacteria bacterium | reverse complement strand
TGTTGCAATAACCCTATGGCCGTACGTGACCAGACCTATGACGATACCGATACCGCCGAGAAACAGGATCCAAATCGGCATGGCAGATGTTTGTGCCACCTCACCACCACTTTGAACAATTCCAATGACCGCAGCCAGAGGACCAACGGCATTGGCCACGTCGTTAGAACCGTGGGCGAAGGCCATAGCTGCCGCAGTGAACATCATCAGGATGGCAAAGACTTTTTCCACATTGGCAAAATGGAATTCCCTGTCGGCATCGGGATCAAAATGCAGGCGGCGTATGAAGATCATACCAATGCCCATGGTCACCAGGCCAGATATAACGGCGATGGTGTAATTTTCGACGTTGGTGGTATGCAGACCGACGTGCTTCAGGCCCTTGATCAGGGTAACCAGGGCGATGATAAAGCCCACCATGAAGATATAGATGGGTACATAGCGCTTGGCATTCTTCAGTGGATTATCGGTATCCAGAATGAGTTTCTGTACACTGACAAATAACCAATACGAAATGATTCCAGCCAGTGCCGGTGAGGTAATCCAGCTGGCCGCGATGTTACCCACCTTGCCCCATTTTACCGCGTCGACACTGATACCCACGGCAGCAAAACCGACCAGTGCGCCAACGATGGAGTGTGTGGTTGAGACGGGCCAGCCTGCGCGCGAGGCAATCAGCAACCAGATGCCAGCAGCCAGCAGTGAAGCCAACATACCGAAGATCATCAGGTCAGGCTTGTCCTCCAGCAGGCTTGCATCGATGATGCCTTTACGGATGGTGGCGGTGACTTCGCCACCGGCCAGGTAGGCCCCGAGGAATTCAAAGAAGGCGGCAATGATAACGGCCTGCTTGATGGTAAGTGCTTTAGAACCTACCGACGTACCCATGGCATTTGCGACATCGTTCGCGCCCACGCCCCAAGCCATAAAGAAGCCGAATACACAGGCCAGTATGATAAAAGTAGTACCGTAATCCACGACTGTAATCTCTCTTATAGTTTACTTGGCGAGTAGCAGTTCCATACGGCTACCTACTCGTTGAGCTCGATCCGCCAGATCACCGATCCAGTCGATCACTTGATAGAGGAACATTACCTCTACGGGATTCATATCGTTTTCCAATTTAAACAGGCTGGCGCGGATCTTGATTTCAAGCTTGTCAGATTCACCTTCCAGTTTGTCCAACTTCTTAATCAGTGATTCTACAACCTTGACTTCCTTGCCCTTAAAACCGGTTTCCACCAGCTCGTCTAATTCGTTGATGGTGACCTTTGCTTGTGCGCAAGTGTCGATACAGCGAGTAACGAAAGCAGTGAAGTTATCGTGCAATTTTGCCGGTATCACCATCTTGCGACCAAGGATGATACCTGCGATGTCCTTGGCACGATTGGCGATCTGGTCTTGCATAGATAGCAACTCCAGCAGATCTCGGCGTGATACGGGTAGGAACAGACTTTGTGGCAGTTGCAGGCGTAGCTCCTTCTTCAGCTTGTCAGCATCGCCTTCCAATACAGAGATCTTTTTCTGAATATCCTTGGCCCGATCCCAGTCCTGGGCGATGACGGCCTCAAAATAGGGAGACAATTCAGTGACACAGTCGAACACCTTACCGATGTGTTCCTGTAAAGGGCGTACGGGTGATTGCCCGAACATGGAAAAGATGGAGCTCTTTCTGGCCATGGTGCTGTTCCTTGTTTCGATGCGCGGATTATATAGGAAACTTTTGTGACTATCCGCAACTCTTATAACTATATGAATTTATTGGTTTTCTTTTAGCCATTTTGCCGCACGTTTGGCAAAATAGGTTAAAATTCCATCGGCACCGGCACGCTTGAACCCCAACAGTGACTCCATAATCACCGCCATTTCGTCCAGCCAGCCATTTTGCGCTGCGGCCATAAGCATGGCGTACTCACCACTGACCTGATAGGCGTAAGTGGGCACGCCAAATTCATCCTTCACCCGTCGCACGATGTCCAGATAGGGCATACCGGGTTTAACCATCACCATATCGGCCCCTTCTTGCAGATCCAGAGCTACCTCTGTGATGGCCTCGTCGCTGTTGGCTGGATCCATTTGGTAGCTGTATTTATTTCCGCTACCGAGGTTGGCAGCCGAGCCGACGGCATCACGGAAGGGACCATAGAAGCTGGAGGCATACTTGGCCGAGTAGGCGAGGATGCGGGTATGGATATGTCCATGGGACTCCAGTCCCTTTCGGATAGCGCCAATACGTCCATCCATCATATCGGAGGGAGCAACTATATCGGCCCCAGCCTGCGCATGAGAGATGGCCTGTTTTACCAGTACCGAGACGGTTTCGTCGTTGAGGACATAGCCATTGTCGTCGATTAGACCGTCTTGACCGTGGGTGGTGAAGGGGTCCAGGGCAACATCGGTAATCACCCCAAGCTCCGGGAACTGCGCCTTTACTGCTCGTACCGCACGTTGTGCCAGTCCTTGAGGGTTATAGGCCTCGGCGGCATCCAGACTCTTACTCTCTGCGGGGGTGACTGGAAACAGAGCGATGGCCGGGACGCCCAGCGCCACTAGCTCCGCCGCCTCCTGCAGTAATAGGTCGATGCTGACACGTTCCACGCCAGGCATGGAACTGATTTGTTCACGCTGTTGCGTGCCTTCGAGAACGAACATGGGGTAGATCAGATCGTCCACACTGAGGCGTGACTCACGCATCAGACGACGGGAAAAATCATCACGGCGCATACGGCGCGGTCGGATATGGGGAAATTTGCCAACACCTGTTTCGAACTGTGACACGCCACACTCCTTTTTTAGATTATCGTGCTAGCGTAATGATACCTGAGAAGGTCGTACTATGCGCACTACTAAGCGCTTGTTGCACAGTGCGATATACGGTTATATTGAGCAAAATAATAAGGTTTCAGGGAATGATTAAGGTGAAAGAAAGACGCTTATATCCAAGATTTGACGTGATTCTTCCTGCCCGTATGTGGGTGGCGGGCGAGCCCCTGGATGGGAATGTCTTTGATATCTCTATGGGTGGCCTGCAAATGGGTTGCGACCATGCCTCAGTGGTGAAGGCTGTGCCTACTGCAGGACAGATCGTTACACCAGGCTTGGATCTACAGGTAAAGGTCAGTTTTCAGATCCCGGGCGAAAGTCAGGAGCTGAATACAATATGTCGTATCGCGGCGTGCCGACGGGTATCCGATAATGAATACCGCGTGGGCCTGGAAATTGTCGAGTTTGCCACAGAGTCAGAAAGTCATCTGTACGAGGCATACATCCAGCAGCGGATCGACGATGTCGCCTAATCCAGCTCAGGCGGCATCGGGGAGGTTTTTTGCGATCAGCCCTAATTGGTAGTCACCTTTGGGCATGGGAATACGTACCTCATAACCTCCTCCAGGTACCTCTTCCATCGCCGCACCACGCAGGGTTTCGATAGACTCAAGCTGTAAGGGAACATTACCACTGGGGAGCATCAACTCAAGACTATCTCCGATAGCGAATTTATTCTTCGCCAGCAACTCCAACATGCCCCGTTCTTCATCGTAACCGGTGATCTCAGCGACAAACTGCTGGCGTGAACTGAGGGAGTTGCTTTGTTCATAATTCTGCGTTTCGTGGCTCTTGTGGCGCTGGTAGAAGGCATCGGTATAACCACGATTGGCCAAGCCATCCAGGGCAATAGACAGATTGGGATTAAACGGCCTGCCAGCTACCGCATCATCGATGGCCTGACGATAGACTTGGGCGGTACGGGCCACATAGTAGTGGGACTTGGTGCGGCCTTCGATCTTCAATGAGTCGACACCGATCTCTACCAGTCGCTGCACATGCTCCACTGCACGCAGGTCACGGGAATTCATGATATAGGTACCGTGCTCATCCTCTATGATGGGCATGAACTCACCGGCTCGATGCTTCTCTTCTATCAGATAGACCCCGTCGGCCAGTGGATGGCGCTCGGTATTCCCTGCACCCGAGAACAGGGCTGGGCTTTTCATCGCCGCCATGGCGTCGAATTCTATCTTCTGCACATCACCGGATTCACTCTCATTGGCGTTATGCATCTTGTAATCCCAGCGACAGGAGTTGGTGCAGGAGCCTTGATTGGGGTCGCGGTGGTTAAAGTAACCGGACAACAGGCAACGGCCCGAGTAGGCGATACACAAGGCGCCGTGGACGAAGACCTCGATCTCCATATCGGGACATTGCTGGCGGATCTCTTCCACTTCGTTAAGGGAGAGCTCTCGGGAAAGGATAACTCGTGTTAATCCCATTGATTGCCAGAACTTCACCGCGGCCCAGTTGACGGTATTGGCCTGCACTGATAGATGGATAGGCACCTCGGGCCATTTCTCACGCACCATCATGATCAGGCCGGGATCGGCCATGATGATGGCGTCGGGCTTGAGCGCAATAACCGGTGCCATATCTGCCATGTAGGTCTTGATCTTGGCGTTGTGTGGCATCAGATTGCTGGCGACAAAGAATTGCTTACCCTGGGCATGGGCCTCCTGGATGCCGATCTCCAGGTTTTTTAGATCAAAATCATTATTACGAACCCGTAGACTGTAGCGGGGCTGGCCGGCGTAGACCGCATCTGCGCCATAGGCGTAAGCGTACCGCATATTATTCAGGGTACCGGCAGGGAGTAAGAGTTCTGGTGCGCGCATAGGATTCTACGATATCAGCTGGGAAATAACAGCGGCTATTGTAGCATTTCTGTATGGTTTTGCTGGGGTATTTGCAGAGAGGTTATCGATGAAATATATAAATAGTGCCGCCTGTTTTGTCTTCCCGCACACATAGATGCGAACAAGTCCGGCCTACACGTCATGGATATTCTTGAATCGATGGATCTGACGTCGTTGTTTTTTGTTGGGGCGTTCATCTGTCTGTGGGTGTGAGGCTGCCAGTAAACGGCGTTGTTCGGCCGCTGCCTCGCGTAACGCAATACTTGCCTCGGTCTCCTCGTAGAGGGTGGCCGCCACCGTAGCCGAGCCGCGTTTGTCCGCAAGGGCGAGAACAAACACCGTCTTGATCACGAGACCATGACGGATCTCTAGTTCATCACCGATAGAGACTTTTCGACTGGGTTTACTGCGTTCGCCGTTAAGATGCACCTTGCCACCACTGATGGCCTCTGTGGCCAGGGTTCGGGTTTTAAAAAAACGGGCGGCCCATAGCCATTTGTCTAGTCTAGTATCGAGCATCTATAAACGAATTTTCCGTGTGAGTTAGTATCGTCCGATGATGTGACCGTTGTAGGAAATGTCTTACAAAAAATTCTACACACATTGCAGTATGAATTGAAGTAAAATTCGTGCGCTACCGCGATGCTGTAGCAATTAATACTAAATATAAATATAAATAAATATTGGAGATATTATGAAGAAGATCACTATCGCTATGGTTTTTGCAATGCTCTCATCCAGCGCTCAGGCCGTGAGTATTATCGATACAAATCCTATTTCGATGCTGGGCGGATTGGCGAATATTGAGTACCAGCAGTCTCTAACGAAAACTACGGGTTGGACCGCACAGTATGCAGGACTTACGTACGGGGGAGCTAGCGCAACAATCATGGGTGGGTCTTATAAAAGCACGTTTGGTAATAATTTTTCAACCAATTCACCCAGTAACTTTGGTAATGGAGCGTATTGGCGCGCAGGTTTAGTTAGTGTAACGGTAGCAGCAGGAAGTTTGGCTACCGGTGGTATCCTGCCAGTAGTCGCTGTTGGGTATGATCATAAGGTTAATGAGCAATTCATGGTTGGAATCGACGTGGGTTTGTTTAGTAATGGTATTAGTGTCGGTTATATATTTTAAGCGGTTGACTTTTTACTGCGAGATAAAAAAAGCCCGGGTCTTTCCGGGCTTTTTTACGGTTTTAGTCATACGAATTTTTTACAGGGTCGTCGTTTCTGTTTTATTTACAGATTAACTGGTCACTAGAGTTAAATCTTATTTCCTGTATGGCATACATCTAACAGATATAGGCTTTTTCATTTTGACATCAGGATATTCTGGCTATAGCTCTATAACCAATATCCGTGCGGTAAGATATACCAGCCCATTTAATTTGTTTCACCCATTCATAGGCATTATGTTGTGCTACAGCTATGTCGTCGCCTAATGCAACTACACACAGTACACGCCCGCCACTGGTGACCAGTTCACCGTTGGCTTCAGAGGTACCGGCATGGAAGACCTTACGTTCGGGTTTTTCGTCCGGAATGCCGCTTATCACATCGCCCTTGGCGTACTCTCCGGGGTAACCACCAGCGGCGAGGACCACCCCCAGCGAGGCGCGCGGGTCCCAGTCGGCCGTGACGCTATCGAGTTTTCCGTCGATGGCGGCATTACACAGAGCTGCAAGATCGGATTTGAGGCGCATTAATATAGGTTGGGTTTCCGGATCACCAAAACGAACGTTGTATTCGATCACCTTAGGGCTACCGTCGGCCATGATCATCAGCCCGGCATAGAGAAAGCCGGTGTAAGGATTATCCTCGGCGGCCATGCCTTGTACGGTGGGTTCGATAACCTCGCGCATGATGCGTCTGTGGATCTCGGGGGTGACCACGGGGGCGGGGGAATAGGCACCCATACCTCCGGTGTTTGGGCCCTGGTCGCCATCCTTGGCGCGTTTGTGGTCCTGGCTGGTGGCCATGGGCAAGATATTCTTGCCATCCACCATGCAGATGAAGCTGGCCTCTTCGCCATCGAGAAATTCTTCGATCACCACACGATGACCGGCCTCACCGAAGGCATTACCAGAGAGCATATCGCGTACCGCTGTTTCGGCCTCCTCCAGTGTCATGGCAACGATGACCCCCTTGCCTGCGGCCAGACCATCGGCCTTGACGACGATGGGTGCACCCATTTTGTGTACATAGGCCAGAGCAGGTTCGATTTCGGTGAAATTTTGGTAATAACCAGAGGGTATATTGTGACGAGCGAGGAAATCCTTGGTAAAAGCCTTGGAGCCTTCCAGTTCGGCGGCAGCCTGGGTGGGACCGAAGATACGCAGGCCTGCCTTACGGAAGCGATCGACCACACCGAGCACCAGCGGTGCCTCGGGACCGACGATAGTCAGGTCGATGGCCTGGTCTCGGGCAAAACTCAGTAAGCTGGAAATATCTTCGACACCGATGGCGATATTCTCGATCTTGGTTTCATGCGCCGTGCCGGCATTGCCAGGTGCGACGTAGACGATCTCTACATCCGCAGACTGTGCCGTCTTCCACGCCAGGGCATGCTCACGCCCACCAGAACCAATGATTAATACCTTCATACTCGTTCTACCTGAATACATTGGCCCTTAAGGCGAGCCGTGAATAGTTGGTGGGCAAGGATATCATTATTTGCTCAGCTTCGCCGCTACGGGTGGAAGGCGGCAAGGGTAAAGGTGCTCCTGGTTTTATTACTGATCAGGATCAATGTACAAGTAACTTGGGTACGTCTATACATTAAATGTAGCTTGAGTGTTAGATTAAATCCGATTCTCGGTGGGAGGCGGTGATGGATATCAAGATGGCGGACGTCATGATACATGTGGACGAGACTTTAAGTGGTTCACGTCAGCAGGAGTTGGTTGATAGTATGCGACAGCAGAAGGGGGTTGTTGCGGTGGGGCACCATGAAGAAAAGTCACATCTTATGGTAGTGGAGTACAACCCGGATGAGACAGATTCCACACACCTGTTATCTGCATTGAAGGCGGAAGGTGTGCATGCGGAGCTGATTGGTCTGTAGGATAAATGAGCCTAAAGAAAGGTGAGTGTGGCCAGAACACACTCAACTTTTTTATTAGTGTTTGAAATGGCGCATGCCGGTGAAGACCATGGCGATACCATGTTCGTCTGCGGCGGCAATCACCTCATCGTCGCGCATGGACCCACCGGGCTGGATCACCGCCTTAACGCCCATCTCTGCCGCCTGATCCAGACCATCACGGAAGGGAAAGAAGGCATCGGAGGCCATCACTGAACCGGGGACCTCCAGACCCGCATCCACCGCCTTGATACCGGCGATACGGGCGGAGTAGACGCGGCTCATCTGGCCTGCGCCGACACCGATGGTTTGACCATCCAGACAGTAGACGATGGCATTGGACTTAACGAACTTGGCCACCTTCCAGGCAAACATCAGATCCTTCATCTGTGTCTCGGTGGGTTTGAGTTGGGTGACGACC
>JAOUJT010000389.1 GCA_029883105.1 Gammaproteobacteria bacterium | reverse complement strand
CAGAGCCGGAAAAAAAGCCGGAGGCGAGGATAAGGAAAATCAGGGCTACGAATAGCAGCCACGTGGGAATGTCGTTCAAGAATGGGTTGCCTGTCTCTTGCTAGGACCCTAATTAAACGGAGTCCATGCCGAAGTGTCAAGGGATCTAACGATGCAGAATCAGTTCAAGTACGATCTTGCTGCCAAAATAGGCCAATAAGAGGGTAACTATACCGATTAAAGTCCAACGGATTGCCGTGCGTCCACGCCAGCCATAACGTCTGCGTCCCCATATAAGGATAGCGAAAACCAGCCAGGCGGACAGGGAGAGGATGGTTTTATGCACCAGATGCTGGGCAAACATATCCTGCAGGGTTAACAGGCCATTAAACAGAGCCAGGCTGAGCATGATAAAGCCGATATAGATGGCTTGAAATAACAAGGTTTCCATAGACTCCATCGGTGGCAGGGCCCGGATGAAGCCACTGGGTTTGTGGTTGCGCAGTTGCCGCTCCTGAATCGCCAGTAAAATTGCTTGTGTAGCGGCGATGCTGAGCAGGCTAAAGGCCACTACGGAGAGCAGAATGTGTAGTTGTAATTCATGACTATGTTGTATCAGGGCTGTGCTATTGGCCTCAGTAAACAGACGTAGACAAAGGGTGATGATCGCCATTGGCAACAGGACAATGGCAAGGTTCTCTACCGGGCGACGCAGTACGGTAAGTAACAGTATGACCATCATCAGGGCACTGACCAGTGAGAACATATTAAACAGATCTAGCAATAAACCCTGATCAGTGACGATGGTCTGATAGAGCAGGGTAATATGCAATAGTGTGGCTACCGAGGACGCGGCGATGATGTTCTTTTTATAGTTAGGGCTCTCACCACTGCGGATGAATAACTGGGTGATTACCCCCAGCAGGGCTAGGCTATAAAAGAAGATGGCAGCTAGGCTTATATATAGGGTCGTCATGTTTACCACGGCAATTCTGTTTGTGACTCATCATCGCATAACTGAGTCAGCGGTTGAAGAGTCGGTCGGTATCATCTCTTTATGGTCAGAGTGTGAACCAGGTGGCGAAAATGTGTTCACAACCGCTCTGGCTATTGCTTATAGAGACGGGCTCGGATTAGGATTAGCTAATCAATCACATAATGATATATTCCTTATCATTTAAGAGGGTAAGAGAACAGGGACATGCAGATCCGGGTATTGGGTAGCAGTGGCGGTATCGCCAAGGGGTACAGGACGACCTCATTTCTGATCAATAACAATATATTGATCGATGCCGGTACGGGTGTTGCTCAGTTGGATATCGAAGAGATGTCCGCAATATCACATATCTTTCTTACCCACTCCCATTTTGATCATATTGCTGCGCTGCCGCTTCTGGCCGATACCGTTTTTGACAAGATACCGGGGCCGATTCAAATCTATGCCCTGCCAGAAACCATCAAGGCCCTGATCGAGCATGTGTTCAATGATGTTCTTTGGCCGGACTTTACCCGTATTCCAAACCGTAATAATCCGGTGTTTAAATTAAACGAGATCACAGCGACGACGACGGTGGAACTGGATGGTGTTAGCGTCGAATCCATAGGTGTGAACCATATCGTCCCCGGCGTCGCCTATCGGCTGGAATCAGCAGGCAAGTCGTTCGCCTTTAGCGGTGATACCGGCGAAAATGACAATCTCTGGAATATCCTGAACGGCCATGAGGGGTTGGACCTGCTATTTGTCGAATCAGCCTTTCCCAATGAGAACTGTGAGTTGAGTATCCGCTCAGGTCATTATTGTCCACAGACCCTGGCGGCGGATCTCGGTAAACTCAGGCATCAGCCCCGTATCTATCTGAGCCACCCCAAACCTGGAGAGGAAGGACTGATCCTAGAGCAGTGTCGACACGCGATTACCAGTCATACCATAGAAGGTTTGCTCACGGACGACGTCTTCAAGCTATAATAGCGCCTTTCCATAACCGGTCCGGGCCGTCTGGCCCTATACACTATGTTCGAAAATCTTACTGAACGCCTGGGGCAGACCCTCAAGAATCTCCGTGGTCAGGGT
>JAOUJT010000387.1 GCA_029883105.1 Gammaproteobacteria bacterium | reverse complement strand
CGCACGCTGCACCGGCTCGTAGACACCTGGCACCGACAGACAACCCTCGTCCATCTCTTCCATACCGGAATGGTCGATGAGCTCGGGATTGATGAAGACCAGCGGCTCATTCTTTTCGTCGGAGACATCGACGACCATTAGTCGTTGGTGGACATTGACCTGGGTGGCGGCAAGGCCGATACCTGGGGCTTCATACATGGTTTCGAACATGTCGTCGATCAGAGTGCGCAGTGCATCATCGACCTGAGCGACCGGGCTGGCCTTGGTGCGCAGGCGTTCGTCGGGGAAACGGAGGATATGTAGTAATGCCATGGCAGTCTGAGTAATCGTTAGGTTAAATTAAACAAGAGTCTGGATCATACTGGATTCAAGCGCTCGCATCACGCATCTATGAGGTTTTGGTTATTTTCGCTACACTCGCTAACAGGTGATTATCAAAAGCGATAATAAGTTGCATAAGTATTTCTCTCTCAGTGTGATGATTTTAAGCCTTGGTCTGAGCGCATGTGGCAGCCAGCCTGCGATGCAGGCCAAGCCTCAGGCCGCCTTGCCCTCGACAGCAACGTCCAAAACCGGTAACAGTCCCGAGACTGAGCTGGTGGATACGGCACGGCCAGTGGCGATTATCCCCGGCCAGATCCGTTATGTGGTGAAGGAGGGCGATAGCCTGTGGAGCATCGCCAGTCGATTTCTCTATGATCCCTGGCGCTGGCGTGAGGTATGGCGCGCCAATCCCGGTCTGGAAGACCCGGAGCGTATCTACCCCGGCGACACCCTGACCCTCAGTCAAAAGGAGGGCCTGACTCGTATCTCCGTAAGCCAGCGTGCCCTGCCCATCTACAAACTATCTCCACAGGTCCGTCCAGAATCGCTGCAGCGGGAGTCGGTTCCCACTGTGAACAGGCTTGTGCTGGACAAGTTTCTCATTCAGGCCCGAATCGTGGACGAGGAGAGTCTTGAACAGATGCCCTATGTGCTGGGTGGTGCCGAGCGCCGATTGCTGGGTGGCACTGCCGGGGATGAGATCTATGTGATGGGCCTGAAGGCCAGTGGAAAGACGCGGTATGGTATCTATAAGAAGACCCGCCAGGTAAGAGACGGGCAGGGTCGCATGATTGGTTATGAACTGATACAGGTGGCGGACGCGAGCCTGTCACATCATGGCAAACCCTCCAAACTGCGTATCCAGCACAGTAGCGATGTGGTGAAAAAGGGCGACCTGTTACTACCTCTGGAGTATGAGCGAGAGCTTCAGTTTGCCCCACGTCCGGCTCCTCGTGATCGAAGCGGGCGTATCATTTCCGTGTTTGGTGGCATCAACATGATCGGCCAGTACAATTCCGTCACCCTGGATCTGGGATTTCGCGATGGCATCGAGCCGGGTCACGTGTTGGGTGTATTTCAAAAGCGGGAACGTCATCGTGACCCGGTAACCGGCGATTGGGTGAGTGCTTATGATCGTCGTGCCGGTATCCTTATGGTCTATAAGAGTTACGACAAGGTGAGTCACGCCTTGGTGATGGAAGCACAACACCCCCTGCGGGTGGATGATGTGGTGGGCCGGCCGTGAGTTCAGCTGGGGTACCTGAGGCTCGGTTGGCCGCATGGTTGACCCTGAGTCTCGCCCCGGGCCTGGGCAGTGTGACCTTGGGTCGGTTGACGCAACATTTTTCCCGTGTCGGCGATATCCTTGCTGCCAGTCATAGCCAGCTCAGCGAGCTGGGTCTGAAGCCCGTGACCATCGAGGCATTGCGCAAGCCGGATGAGGCGGCTATAGAGGCCGGGTTAGGTTGGGCCCAGCAGTCACAAAATCATCTCATCAGTTTGGATGATCCGCGTTATCCCCCACTACTAAAAGAGTTGAATGACCCCCCTGCACTGCTATACCTGTGCGGTGATCCGGATCTTTTGGCCTTGCCACAACTCGCCATGGTGGGCAGCCGTAATCCCAGTCGGCCTGGAGAGCAGACGGCACAACAGTTTGCCCGACATTTGAGTCATACGGGTCTGACCATTACCAGTGGTCTGGCTTTGGGCATTGATGCGGCCAGTCATCG
>JAOUJT010000388.1 GCA_029883105.1 Gammaproteobacteria bacterium | reverse complement strand
ATGTGCTCACCCTGTATGAATCCCTAAGCCACAAACAACTGCCCTTCTTTCTGCAACTCATGCGGAATTTGTCCGCACAGGGACTGGCGATACCTTGCCCTATTCCCAGCCTGGACGGTGAAATCCTCTCATCACTGCAGCGCAAACCTGCCGCCCTGTTTAACCGGCTGCCTGGTAGCAGCGTAGAGTTACCCAATCTGCAACAGTGCCAGACCATCGGTCAGCACCTGGCCCGTCTGCATCTGGCCACAGAACATCAGCAAACACTGCCAAGCAATCCTCGTGGCTACTCCTGGTGGAAAGCGATTGCCCCGCAACTGATGGACAAACTCCCCCCGCACGAACAGGCGCTATTGCAACAGGAGCTGGCATTTCAATCCCGCTATCACCTCACAGACCTGCCTCGTGGTCTGATACATGCTGATCTGTTTCGCGACAATGCTCTGTTTGCAGGCGATGCGCTGAGCGGGATACTGGATCTCTACGCCGCCTGCGAGGGGAGCTGGTTGTATGATCTGGCCATTGTGGTGATCGATTGGACTAGCCAGAAAGGACCCTTCCCCGACGTCGAACTGAGTCACGCCATTCTCAAAGCCTATGGGCTGATACGCCCGCTAAGCGCACTGGAGAAAGGGGCCTGGCCGGTGGTATTACGCCAGGCCGCACTACGCTTCTGGTTATCGCGACTGATGGAATGGCATAGCCCGCGCCAAGGGACCCTGATACAAGCCAAGGACCCTGACGTGTTTGCCCTGCGACTGGCTGAATTTGTAAAAAATGAGCCACGCTTACGCGATCTATGGCCAGGTGATTAAAAAGTCACTTTTAGCAACGAATAAAATAACCAGATACTGATTTAGACCGTGACTATTGTCGCTTAAAAACATATCCACAGAAGCTGTGGATAAGTCTGTGGATGAATTGGGTATATAGGCCTCCAGACCGCGAAATCACTACCTCTTTGTCAAATTGCGCAGAAAAGCATCGCCGCCATCAACTTATTATTTATCAAATAGTTACACTATTTTTCCAGCACCAAAATCGTATTGATACAGAGTATCTGTCTGTAACTGATTGATTTACAAGTGCTGTGAATAACTGCCTTTTCAACCCCATGCTCTGTCAAGAAATATATCAGTTTTTTCACTTTCCCTAAGCCATGTCGGAAATTTCCTACAAAAGCCGTTCACAAGCCGTTAGAATCTCCCTCTATTGTCCTTTTTATCACCTCAGAGTAGGCTTTTCACTCACTACACAAGTAACACCGCCGGAACAAACCCTATGCCCATTACCTCCGATCAGCTACTACAGCGACTTGCCAGCCGTTTTGACCAAATCAACGAATCCATCGGGCGCACCATCTCCTGGTTCACTATTGCCATGGTGGTGCTCACCTTCTTAATCGTGGTGCTGCGCTATCTGTTCAATTTGGGCTGGATCGCCCTGCAGGAGTCAGTGACCTACCTGCATGGAATGGTCTTCATGCTAGGGGCTGCTTACACCCTCAAGCATGAAGGTCATGTGCGAGTGGACATCTTTTACCAAAAGGCCACGCTACATACCCGTGCCTGGGTGGATCTATTGGGTTCGATCTTCCTGCTCATGCCGATGATGCTCTTCATCCTTTATAGCTGCTGGGACTACGTCAGTGACTCCTGGACCTTGTTAGAGGACTCCGCCGAGACAGGAGGTTTGCCCGCCGTGTTTCTGTTAAAGAGCGCCATCGTATTACTACCGATACTGATGATCATGCAGGGCCTGGCCCAGGCCGCTCACAACGCGCTGTTTCTTATGGGCGTAGAGACCCCCACAGATAACTATCAGGGCCCGGCCTGTGCCGATAGCGAAACCCAACAGGGGGACAAATAATGGAGATCCTCGCCTTTGTGATGTTCCTTATGGTGGGTGTGGTACTGCTATCCGGTTATCCGGTGGCCTTCGCCCTTGGTGGTACCGCGCTGGTATTTGCCTTCCTGGGCACCATATTTGGAGGTTTTGATGCCTCGCTGCTGGCGGCTATGCCCAACCGCCTTTTCGGCATCATGACAAATACCACC
>JAOUJT010000121.1 GCA_029883105.1 Gammaproteobacteria bacterium | reverse complement strand
ATATGCGCCATACGGCAAAGCTAAATACGCCAATCACCACAAAACTGCCCACCAACCCCAGCTCTTCAGCCATCACCGCAAAGAGAAAGTCCGTATGTGCCTCGGGCAGATAAAATAGTTTTTGAATACTGCCGCCCAAGCCGGCCCCCAGCCATTCACCCTGACCGATGGCAATCAGCGCCTGGGTCAGTTGAAAGCCACTGTTAAAGGGATCTGCCCAGGGGTTCATAAAGGCGGTGAGACGCTCCATTCTATACGGCGCAGAGAGGATCAATACCGCCACCACCGCAGCCACCACCAGTACCAGCAGGCCAAACAGGCGCAGGCGCACCCCTCCGAGGAAGAGCATGCCCAGTACCGTTGCTCCCAGTACCGCCGCCGAGCCAAAATCCGGTTCCAGCAACAACAGGAAGGCCGCCAGCCCCAACAGGGCCATCGGCTTGAGGAAACCGGCAGCCGTGGTGGTCACCTCTTCGCTACGGCGCTCCATATAATCGGCGAGATAGATGATCATAAACAGTTTGAACAGTTCCGATGGCTGCACATTAAATGGACCCACGTGCAACCAACGCACCGAGCCGTTGATCTCACGCCCGATGATGGGCACCAGAATCAGCAGCACAAAACCAAACAGTAACAGGCTGGCACTACTGCGCTGCCAGAAACTCAGGTCCAGGCGGAGAGCGGCCCAGGCCACGCTCAAACCGATACCAACAAAAATGGACTGGCGGATCAAATAGTAGAGGGGTTCTCCCAACCTACGGTCGGCAATGTCTATGGAGGCAGAGGCCACCATTACCAGCCCCAGGCCAATAAGGAATAACAGAGACCAAAACAGTGGCATATCAAAACGGTCGAGGTCACCATTCACCGCCTGTGAATGTGACGCGGCCAGGGTGCGGGTGCGGGCAAGCTCAGCCATTAGCCAGCCCCCTTACCGCAGCCATAAATACCTCACCGCGATGCTCGTAGCCGGAAAACATATCGAAACTGGCACAGGCCGGTGATAACAAGACGCTATCACCAGCCTGTGCCAGCATAGCCGCCCGCTTCACCGCATCTGCCATATCGGTCGCGTAGCTCACTTCGCAGCAGCCCTTAACCGCTTCGGAGATCAGGGATGCATCCCTACCGATGAGAATCAGTTGACGCACCTTGTCTGCCAACGGTGCACGCAATTCAGCAAAGTCGGCCCCCTTACCCTCGCCACCGGCGATGAGGATCAATGGCCCGTCCAAACCCTCGATGGCTGCCACTGTGGCACCGACATTGGTCCCCTTGGAATCGTTGTACCAGTCCACACCATTCACCTTCGCCACCCATTGGGTACGGTGTGGCAGACCGGAAAATGTTTTCAGTGCTCTAACCATTGCCTCCCGGGGTAGACCTACGGCCTCACCCAGTGCCAGTGCCGCCATGGCATTGGCCAGATTATGTCTGCCGGGGATCTTCAGTTGGTCGGCGGCAATAATGCGTTCATTGCCTTGGGCCAGAAACAGCTTGTCGCCATCCAGGCGCAGGCCGTAATGATCATCTTTGGCTGCGTCCAGCGAGAACCACACGGCCTGGCGATCCGGCTCGGCCATGGCGCTCACGACCGCATCATCGGCATTCAGGATCATCGTCCCGTCACCACGGTATATCGCCTGTTTCGACGCGGCATAAGCGGCCTCATCGACATAACGATCCATGTGATCAGGAGTGACATTCAATACCACCGCCGCTTTGGCATTCAGGCTATGAGTCGTCTCCAGCTGGAAGCTAGACAGCTCCAGTACATACAAATCATATTCATCATCCAGCAGCTCCAGTACCGGGGTACCGATATTACCGCCGACCCCCACCTTCTTACCTGCGGCCTTGGCCATCTCACTCAATAGGACTGTCACAGTGCTTTTGCCGTTGGAACCGGTAATGGCGATCACTGGTGCCGTCGCCAGCCGGGCAAACAGCTCTACATCGCCAATGACCTCAACACCCTGTTTCTGTGCCGCGACAATGGCAGGCTCCGACACGGCAATACCCGGGCTGACCACCAACACGTCTGCCGCCGCCATCAAGCCGGCATCAAAGCCTGCAGTATGTGTCGTCACGTCTACAAATTCAGTGCTTAATTCATTTAAGCCAGGTGGTTGGTCACGGCTGTCCACGACGCTCACCTTAAGACCTTTGGCCTTAAGGAAGCGCACACAGGAGAGTCCGGTCTTGCCCAGTCCCACTACCATGTAGTGAACATCGGCCAGTCCGTTTTTCAGCCCCTGTGTCAATTCGCTTGTCATGTGGTTTGCCGTCGCTACCATCTCGCCTTCTAACGTATCTTCAAGCTGGAAAGTCCGATCAACACCAGAATTACGGTGATGATCCAGAAACGTACGATAACCCGGGGTTCGGGCCAGCCTTTTAATTCAAAGTGATGATGCAGGGGTGCCATGCGGAAGATGCGCTTACCGGTAAGCTTGAACGAAGCCACCTGCAGTACCACCGAAACCGTCTCCATGACGAAGACCCCGCCCATAATGAACAACACCAGTTCCTGACGCACGATGACAGCCAGTACACCCAGCGCCGCACCCAACGCCAACGCACCCACATCGCCCATAAAGACCATGGCGGGATAAGCGTTAAACCAGAGGAACCCAAGACCCGCCCCAGCCAGAGCGGCACTGAAGATGATCAGTTCACCGCTGCCAGCCACATGGGGGATGCCCAGATAGGCGGCGAAATTAACATTACCGGAAAGGTAGGCGAAAATGCCCAGGGCACCCGCTACCAGTACCGTCGGCATAATGGCCAGGCCGTCCAGTCCATCTGTGAGATTCACCGCATTGCTGGTGCCGACAATAACGAAATAGGTCAACACCACATACATCAGCCCCAACTCGATGCCGACATCCTTGATAAATGGCACGATTAAGGTGGTCTCCACCACACCCTGAGCGGTTTGATAGAGATAGATAGCGGTAATCAGGCCGATCACCGACTGCCAGAAATATTTATAACGCGAAGCCAGCCCCTTGGGATCCCTGCTGACGATCTTTTTGTAATCGTCCACAAAACCTACTGCACCGAAGGCAAACATCACCACCAGTACTACCCACACATAGCGATTGGACAGGTCCGACCACAACAGAGTGCTGAGACCGATGGCCACCAACAGCAGGGTACCGCCCATGGTAGGCGTGCCGGCCTTTTCCAGATGACTCTCAGGACCATCGTTACGGATGGGCTGACCACCCGTTTGGTGAAAATTCAGCTTACGGATCATCCAGGGGCCGATGACAAAGGAGATCACCAGCGCCGTCAACACACCGAGGATGGCGCGCAGTGTCAGATATTGGAAGACATTAAAGCCTCCGTAAAACTGTTGCAGATATTCAGCCAGTGATAGCAGCATTATTCGTTAACCTCCCCATCTGTTGTCAGCGCCGCAACCACCTCTTCCATACGCATGCGACGCGATCCCTTTACCAGCAGGGTAAGTTCTTCGCTCACCTGTTCCTTCAAGCTGCCGATGAGAGTCTCTTTACTATCAAAATGTACTGCCATGTGACCAAAGCTTTGCGCGGCCTTGCGACTTAATTCACCCGTGCAGTAGAGGGCATCCACGCCCATCTTCAGCGCCAGCTCTCCCATCTCGGTATGGATGCTTTCTGCGTCTGGCCCCAGTTCACCCATATCCCCTAGCACCAATACCCGCTTACCTGTGCGAGCAGTGAGAACCTCCAGGCCTACGGCTAGCGAAGAGGGGTTGGCGTTATAGGTATCATCGATCACCAGACTGTCATTCAATCCACGACACAACTTGAGCCGGCCTTGTACCGAAGAGACCGACTCAAGGCCCTGCTTTAGCATCGCTAAATCGGCCCCGGCAGCAATGGCTGCTGCCGCTGCGGCCAGGGCATTCATGACGTTATGCCGACCGGGCAGCTGCAGTCTTACCTCACAATTCCCCAACGGGGTGTGTAGGGACAAACTCTGTTCCGCATCTCCGACATCGATATCTGCGCTCACATCGGCTTTGACATTAAGGCCAAAACTGATCTGTTTGCGTCCATTGTTTAGTGATAACCAATATGGCGCATAGTCATCATCGGCATTGATCACCGCCGTGCCATCCTCAGTCAGTCCGGCATAGATCTCACCCTTGGCACGCGACACGCCTTCGACCGAACCAAAGCCTTCCAGGTGCGCCTGTCCCGCATTGGTGATCAGCGCCACCGTTGGTCGGGCAATATGGGTCAAATATGCGATCTCGCCATGATGGTTAGCACCCATCTCGATCACCGCCGCCTTATGTTCACTCTGTAAGCGCAGCAGAGTCAGTGGCATGCCGATGTCGTTATTGAAATTACCATTGGTGGCCAGCACCTCATCACCCTTAGCCGCGAGGATACTGGCAAGCATCTCTTTCACTGTGGTTTTGCCGTTACTGCCGGTCACCGCCACCAAGGGCAGCGCGAAGCGATTACGCCAGGCAGCGGCCAGTCGACCCAGCCCCAGGCGGGTATCGTCCACCACCAGTTGTGGTAAGGCCAGTTCGGCGGCGGTGTCCACCATCACCGCCGCGGCACCCTGATCTTTGGCCTGGGCAAGGAAATGGTGGGCGTCAAAACGCTCACCACGCAGGGCAACAAACAGACTTCCAGGCGCAATGTTACGCGTGTCGGTACTCACCCCATGAAAGGTGATATCCGCACCATACAGTTGGCCGTTAATCTCTGTTGCCAGCTCTGACAAACGCATTCCTATTCCTGACTTAGTCTTCTCTGCACCGGCTTCTTCGGCCTGATCCAGGATCTGTGCCACCACGTCTCGATCATCGAAGGGCAAACGCTCTGCTCCGATGAGTTGATAATCTTCATGCCCCTTGCCTGCCACAACGATCACATCATCGGCCTGGGCATTGTTGATGGCATAGCGAATCGCCTCGCGACGATCCAGTTGTATCTGTGCCCCCGGCCCGCTTCCAGTCAGGATTGCCTGGGCAATATCTGCCGGATTTTCACTGCGCGGATTATCAGTGGTAATCACCACTTTGTCCGCGCACTGTGTAGCAATCCTGCCCATCTCGGCCCGCTTACCCTGATCGCGATCACCGCCGCAGCCGAACACCACCCATAACTGACCATGGCAGTGACTGCGTAGAGAACCCAGTACCTGTTCCAGGGCATCAGGGGTGTGGGCATAGTCCACCACCACTAAAGGCTGTTGATGACCACCAAAGGTCTGCATACGCCCGGCGACCGCGGAGAGTTTTTGCATGCGTGCCATTGCAGCATCCAGCTCCATCCCGCGTACCAGCAAGGTCGCCAGTACCGCCAGTGCATTACTGACATTGAAGTTGCCCAACAGGCCTAGATGGAAACTACCCTGCCCCCAACTACTATCAACGTTTACTTCAAAACCCGTCGCCGAGGCCTGAACACTGCTCGCCCACACCCATTGTGTTGATGCCTGAATCTCTTTTGCCTGGGTGCCATAGGCCACGGCCCTTACCGTATTATCCAGCCCCGCCAACAGTGCATCACCATAGTCATCATCCAGATTGATCACCGCGTGTGATAAACCCTGCCAATGAAACAGACGCGCCTTGGCTGCGGCATAAGCATCCATATCACCGTGATAGTCCAGATGGTCACGGCTGAGATTGGTGAACACCACGGTATCGAAGGCCACACCATTGACCCGACCCTGATCCAGTCCATGGGAGGAGACCTCCATGGAGACAGTGGCGGCACCTTGTGCCTGCATTTGAGCCAGCATGGCCTGTAGACTGATGGCATCTGGAGTAGTGTGGCTGGACACCGATTCGGCCCCCAACAGACCATTACCCAGAGTACCGATGACACCACAAGGTGCATCCACGGACAGGGCCTGGGCGAGAAAACGGCTCACCGAGGTTTTGCCATTGGTGCCGGTGATACCGATCATCGACATCTGCTGTGAGGGTTCGCCATAGAAACGCGCCGCGATGGCACCGAGCATTGACCTTAATCCGGGGATAGCAATGTAGGGCACCCCAATCTGCTGATCGATGGAGGTCGTATCTGCATCCAGCAAGACGGCTGCCGCACCACGTTTAATCGCATCGTCAATGTATTGCTTGCCATCCGCCTGACTACCCGGCAGGGCACAAAATAATTCTCCCGCTTCTATCTGGCGGCTATCCAGACGCAAGCCGGTGATCTCTCTGTCCATCGCTGGCGCAAGCTGGACAAAACCGGCCAACAGTTCGCTTAATCTCATCGCCTGTGTTGCAGAGTGAGCCGCCATCATGCCGGACCTCTCTTCGCGTCGGCATCCACCAGGTTGTGGATATCGTCCGGTGGGATGTCTAGCAGGCGCAAGGCCCCACTCATCACTCTTGAAAACACGGGGGCGGCAACACGGCCACCGTAGTATTCACCACGGGTCGGTTCGTCCACCATCACCACCATTACCAGACGTGGTGCACTGGCGGGAACCATACCGGCAAAAACCGCAATATAGCTATCCTCGGTGTAGCCAGTGGCGGCCAGCTTTTTCACTGTACCGGTCTTTCCCGCCACCCGATAACCGGCGATACGGGCACGTTTTCCGGTACCCTCCACAGAGACCACCCCCTCCATCATGCTGCGCACTGCCTTAAGGGTGTACTCATCAAAGACAGGGTCACCGGCCTGTTCATCAGCCTGCTGTCGATTGATACGGTTAAACGATACCGGACGCAGACGACCGTCGTGAGCGAGGACGGTATAGGCATGGGCCAATTGCAGAGGCGTCACCGAGAGGCCATAGCCAAAGGACATGGTGGCCTGTTCGAAGCTACTCCAGCTGCCATAATCACGCAGGCTTCCGTGCGACTCGCCCGGGAAACCTGAACCGGTAGGGGCACCAAAACCCAGCAACGCAAAGGTCTCCCAGAACTCACCCGCAGGCAGCGACAGGGCGATGCGACTGGCCCCCACATTGCTCGACTTCTGGATCACCGTGGGCAGATCGATACGACCATAATTACGCACGTCCTTTACCGTATGCTCACCCAGGCTATAAAAACCGGGCGAGGTATCGACAGAGGAATTGGCCTGATAGCGACCGCTCTTCAGTGCCGCAGCAATGGTAAAAGGTTTGATTGTCGAACCGGGTTCGAACACATCGGTCACAGCACGATTGCGGTAAAACTTGCCGTTCAGACCTGTGCGGTTATTGGGATTAAAGGTTGGCTGGTTAACCATCGCCAACACCTCGGCGGTACGCACATCCAGCACTACGGCAGCACCGGAACGGGCACCATGGGCCTGCACTGCAGCCTTCAACTCTCTATAAGCCAGGTACTGAATACGTCGGTCGATACTCAGGGTCAGACCCTTGCCCGGCTCCGCTGAGCTCAGACGCTCTACGTCTTCAACGATATGGCCAAGACGATCCTTGATGACACGTTTTGAACCATTTTTGCCGCTGAGCCAGTCGTCATAGGCCAGCTCCAGACCTTCCTGACCCTTGTCGTCAATATTGGTGAAACCGAGGATATGTCCGGCCACCTCACCCGCCGGATAATAACGACGGTATTCACGCTGCAAATATACACCGGGGACATCCAGCACACGGATCTTGTCGGCGATGTCCGGGGTGACACGACGGCGCAGATAGACAAACTCACGATCCTTACGACTCGACACCATCTGTTGCAAAGACGCTTTCGGCATGCCCAGTACTGCTGCAACATCAGCCCAGCGTTTCTGTGCAGTGGTAAATTCCGTCGGATTTACCCACACCGAATCCACTGGTGTACTGATGGCCAATGGTTCACCATGGCGGTCACTGATCACGCCGCGATGAGCGCTCAGGGTTACCGTACGCAGGTGACGAGCGGCACCCTCTTCCTGCAAAAAGTCTTTACTGAAGATGTGCAAATCCAGGGCACGAAACAGCAACAGGCCCGCAACCAGTGCGAGCCCGACCAGCACCACCTTGTGGCGATGACTGTAAACAATGTGCTGTTGCGGTTTCTTCATGGTCTGATTACCACGACCTCGTTAAAATTCGGCTGGCTCATGTCCAGCTGTTTGCGGGCGATACCCTCGATACGTGCATGGGTCGCCCAGGTACTCTGCTCCAGTTGCAAACGGCCCCAATTAAGATTGAGGTAATCGCGCTGCTGTTGCAGGGACTGTAATTCTATAAACAGCGTGCGTTCCAGATGGTTGACGTACACCACCGCGATAGCAGAAAACATCACCGCTGCCAGCAGAAACACCATGCTGAGTCCTTTTTCCATCAGCCT
>JAOUJT010000386.1 GCA_029883105.1 Gammaproteobacteria bacterium | reverse complement strand
AGACAGGCCACGCCGGAATATGATCACGGCGAGAGTGGCGCAAAGGTTAAAGAATCTGATTTTGTATCCGGCTTCACCGAAGAGGGCTTCAAGGCAGCGGTAGATAAGGTTAAAGATTACATCGTTGAAGGTGACGTGATGCAGACGGTGCTTTCACAACGCCTCTCGATCCCATTTACGGCCGAGCCGCTGGATTTATATAGAGCTTTGCGTAGCCTGAATCCATCTCCTTATATGTATTTCCTCGACCTGGGTGATTTCCATATTGTGGGTTCTTCTCCCGAGATTTTGACGCGTGTTGAAGATGGCGAAGTGACGGTACGTCCTATCGCCGGTACCCGTCCTCGCGGAAAGACTGAAGAAGAAGACAAGGCACTGGAAGCAGACTTGCTTGCGGATCCTAAAGAGCTCGCTGAACACTTGATGTTAATTGATTTGGGTCGTAATGATGTTGGCCGCGTTGCCGATATTGGCACGGTCGAGTTGACCGAGAAGATGCTCATCGAGCGTTACTCGCACGTGATGCATATAGTTTCTAATGTTACGGGCAAGTTGAAAAAAGATATGTCGGCTATGGATGCCCTGCGTGCGACCTTCCCGGCAGGGACAGTCAGTGGCGCGCCGAAGATTCGTGCGATGGAAATCATCGACGAACTCGAGCCGGTTAAACGCGGCGTGTATTCAGGCGCTGTCGGTTATATCTCGTGGAGCGGCAATATGGATACGGCGATCGCCATTCGTACCGCTGTGATCAAGGACAAGACATTACACATTCAAGCTGGTGCCGGCATCGTCGCCGATTCCGTGCCACAGAGTGAATGGGACGAAACAATGAACAAAGGTCGTGCCGTCTTCCGTGCCGTGGCCATGGCTGCGGCCGGTTTGAAGTAGGGGAGAACAACTATGTTATTAATGATCGACAATTACGACTCCTTTACCTACAACCTGGTGCAATACTTTGGTGAGCTGGGTGCGGATGTACAGGTGCATCGTAACGACCAGATCACGATCGACGAGATTGAAAAACTCGCACCGGAATACCTGGTGATTTCGCCTGGCCCTTGCACGCCTAACGAGGCGGGTATTTCGATTGAAGCAATTAAGCACTTTGCCAGCAAGCTGCCGATCCTGGGTGTTTGTCTTGGTCACCAAAGTATCGGTCAGGCCTTTGGAGGCAAGATCGTGCATGCCAATGAAATTATGCACGGCAAGACCTCGATGGTGAAACATAATGACATCGGTGTTTTCAAAGGACTGTCCAATCCGCTGGAAGCCACGCGCTACCATTCACTGGTGATCGACAAGACCAGCCTACCGGATTGTTTCGAAGTCACCGCATGGACCGAGAACGATAATGGCGAGATTGATGAAATCATGGGTGTGCGTCATAAAGAGTTGGCTATAGAGGGTGTGCAGTTCCACCCCGAGTCTATATTGACCCAGCATGGTCATGACATGTTGAAGAATTTTTTAGAACAAAATAAATAAGTAGGAGAGACGACCGTGGATATGCAAGCCGCAATTCGTAGCGTACTCGATAACAAAGATTTATCACGCGAAGACATGACGCAGGTCATGCGCCTGATTATGACCGGTGAAGCAACCCCGGCACAGATAGGCGGCTTTCTTGTCGGTCTACGCATGAAGGGTGAGACGGTTGACGAGATCACCGCTGCTGCTAGTGTCATGCGTGAACTGGCAACTGGCGTGAAGGTCGAAGGCGACCACGTGGTTGATATCGTCGGCACCGGTGGGGATGGTGCGAACACCTTTAATATTTCTACGGCCAGTACCTTTGTTGTTGCAGCAGCGGGTGGCACGGTTGCCAAACATGGTAACCGTTCAGTATCGAGTAAGTCCGGTAGTGCCGACCTGCTTGAAGCTGCGGGCGTTAATCTCGACTTGAATGCGGAACAAGTAGCACAGTGTATTAACGATGTTGGTGTCGGTTTCATGTTTGCGCCTAAACATCATAGTGCGATGAAGCATGCCATCGGGCCGCGTAAGGAAATGGCCGTGCGTACTATCTTTAACGTACTTGGTCCACTCACGAATCCTG
>JAOUJT010000004.1 GCA_029883105.1 Gammaproteobacteria bacterium | reverse complement strand
ATCGAGGGTGGTGCAGATATCATCCTCATCGAAACCATCTTCGATACCCTGAATGCCAAGGCGGC
This sequence comes from Gammaproteobacteria bacterium, assembly GCA_029883105.1. Taxonomy (GTDB): domain Bacteria; phylum Pseudomonadota; class Gammaproteobacteria; order Thiohalospirales; family Thiohalospiraceae; genus JABURT01. Next base: position 32,367 of record JAOUJT010000004.1, on the reverse strand, counting down.
GATCTTTGCTGTGGAGACCTTCTTCGAGGAGCAGGGGCGGAAGTGGCCGGTGATGATCTCCGGCACCATCACCGATGCCTCCGGTCGTACCCTTTCCGGTCAAACCACCGAGGCCTTTTATAACTCGCTGCGCCATATTAATCCGATCTCTATCGGTCTGAACTGTGCCCTGGGTCCAGACCTGTTACGTCCCTATGTGGAAGAGATGAGCCGTGTCGCTAATGTATGCGTTAACGTCCATCCCAATGCCGGATTGCCCAATGCCTTCGGCGAGTACGATATGGGTCCGGCCGACATGGCAGTGGAGATCGAGGACTGGGCGAAGAACGGTTTCCTCAACATCGTTGGTGGTTGTTGCGGTACCTCGCCCGCCCACATCAAGGCTATCGCCGAAACAGTAAGCGGATACCAACCCCGTAAGGTCCCGGATCTGCCGGTGGCCTGTCACCTCTCCGGCCTGGAACCACTGACCATCGACGCGGATTCGTTGTTTGTGAATGTGGGTGAGCGTGCCAACGTCACCGGTTCGGCCAAGTTCAAGCGCCTGATCCTGGAGGAGCAGTACGATGAGGCGCTGGACGTCTGTCGCGAACAGGTAGAGAACGGCGCCCAGATCATCGATGTCAACATGGACGAGGCGATGCTGGATGGCAAGGCTGCCATGACCAACTACCTGAACCTGGTAGCCTCGGAGCCGGACATCTCCCGCGTGCCGGTGATGGTGGACTCCTCCAAGTGGGAGATCATCGAGGCGGGCCTTAAGTGCATCCAGGGTAAGGGCATCGTCAACTCCATCTCACTGAAGGAGGGCAAGGAGGCCTTCGTCTATCACGCCAATCTGTGTCGCAAATACGGTGCTGCAGTGGTGGTGATGGCCTTTGACGAAAAGGGTCAGGCAGATACCTTCGAGCGCAAGGTAGAGATCTGCAGCAACTCCTACAATATTCTGGTCAACGAGGTGGGCTTTCCTGCTGAAGACATCATCTTCGACCCCAACATCTTTGCCGTTGCTACCGGCATCGAGGAACATAATAACTACGCGGTGGACTTCATCGAGGCCACCCGCGCTATCAAACAGAAACTGCCGCATGCGATGATCAGCGGTGGCGTCTCCAATGTCTCCTTCTCCTTCCGTGGTAACAACCCGGTACGCGAGGCGATCCACTCGGTGTTCCTCTATCACGCAATCAAGGCCGGTATGGACATGGGCATCGTCAATGCGGCGATGCTTGAGGTCTATGCAGAGATCCCCGCTGAGCTGCGCGAACGGGTGGAGGATGTGATCCTCAACCGTCGTGACGATGCCACCGACCGCCTGCTGGAGATCGCCGACAACTATCGCGGCGATGGTGTTGAAGTGAAGAAGGAGGAGCTGGAGTGGCGTAGCTGGCCAGTGGCCAAGCGTCTGGAGCATGCCCTGGTGAAAGGTATTGATGCCTTTGTGGTAGAGGATACCGAAGAGTGTCGTCTCACCTTTGATGAGCCGATCCACGTGATCGAAGGCCCGCTGATGGATGGTATGAACGTCGTGGGTGATCTGTTTGGCGAGGGCAAGATGTTCCTGCCGCAGGTGGTGAAATCTGCCCGCGTAATGAAGAAGGCCGTAGCCCATCTGATCCCCTTTATCGATGCTGCCAAAGAGGAGGGTGCCCGCTCTAATGGTCGTATCCTCATGGCCACGGTGAAGGGGGATGTGCATGACATCGGCAAGAATATTGTTGGCGTGGTGTTGCAGTGTAATAATTTTGAGGTCTTCGACATCGGCGTGATGGTCCCAGCCAAGACCATTCTTGAAGAGGCGATCAAGCACGATGTGGACATCATCGGTCTATCTGGTCTGATCACCCCCTCGCTGGAAGAGATGGCCCACATTGCCAAAGAGATGCAGCGACTGGGCTACAAGATCCCGGTTATGATCGGTGGTGCCACTACCTCCAAGGCCCACACCGCAGTGAAGATCGATCCCAACTACGATGAGCCCACTGTCTGGGTTAAAGATGCCTCGCGTGCGGTAGGTGTGGCGCAGTCCCTGATCAGTAAGGACATGCGGGAAAAATTTGTCGCCGACCTTAAGGTGGAATACGAAGAGGTGCGTGTGAATCATGCCCTGCGTCGTAAAGGCACCAACTGGCTGTCACTGGCAGAGGCGCGTCAAAATAAACAACAGATAGACTGGAAGGGCTACACACCGAAGAAACCAAACTTCATCGGCGTTGGTCATTGGCAGGAATATCCGCTGGAGAAAATCCGCGACTACATCGACTGGACACCCTTCTTCTACACCTGGGAGATGAAGGGCGTCTATCCGAAGATCCTTACCGATGAGCATAAGGGCGAAGAGGCGCGCAAGCTGTTCACCGATGCCTCCATCATGCTGGAACAGATCGTTAATGAGAAATGGCTCACCGCCAAGGCGGTGATCGGCATCTTCCCTGCCAACCAGATCAACGACGACGACATCGAGATCTATGTCGATGACACACGTAAGACTGTACTCACAACGCTACACCATCTTCGTCAGCAAACGGTAAAGCCAGAAGGCAAGCCTAACCACTGTCTTGCGGATTATGTGGCACCCAAGTCCACCAAGATAAAAGACTACATGGGCAGCTTTGCCGTGACCGCGGGTATTGGCATAGAAGAAAAACTGGCCGAGTTCGAAGCCAACCATGATGACTACAATGCCATCATGTTAAAGGCTCTGGCGGACCGTCTGGCGGAAGCCTTTGCCGAACTGATGCATCAACGGGTACGTAAAGAGATCTGGGGCTATGCCTCTGATGAACATTTAAGCAATGCGGAAATGATCCATGAGGATTATGCTGGTATCCGTCCTGCCCCCGGTTATCCCGCCTGTCCGGATCATCTGGAAAAGGATTTGATGTGGCAGTTGCTCGAGCCGGAAAAACGTGCTGATATCGTCCTTACCGAGGCCAAGGCGATGATGCCGGCGGCGGCGGTTAGTGGCTGGTACTTCGCCCATCCAGATGCGCGTTACTTTGCGGTGGGTAAGATTAACCGTGATCAAGTGGCGGATTATGGCCGGCGTATTGGTAAGTCCATGGCGGATTGCGAATATTGGCTGGCACCTAATCTTGGCTATGACAACTAGCCGCCATATGTTACGAGAATAGAAAAAGGCCGACGTTTTGTCGGCCTTTTTTATTGTTGTTTTGGCTTGTCACAAAATTGTTCGAGTAGTGATTGCTTAATCCTTCTTGTATGCCGGCAGCTCAATCCAAAACGTACTGCCCTCACCTATTTTGCTTTTAACACCAATGCTTCCGCCCATTAATTCTATTAATTGCTTTGTAATCGTCAGTCCGATACCGGTGCCTTCGATGCCGCTGGACTCGGCATTTAGACGATTAAATGGTTCGAATAGATGGCTTTGGTTAGCTTCAGAGATACCCTTGCCGGTGTCTTTGATACTTACGCGGATCATATGTTCAGCCGTAAGCTCGCATGCAATGTCTATTAACCCACCCTTGGTATTATATTTGCAGGCATTAGATATAAGGTTAAGTAATATTTGTTTTAGTCTGGTGGTATCAGCATAGACATTCATCTTATTATTGGTGTCAAGATTAACAGTCAACGATACCTTATACTGATTGCGCAAGGGAGTAGATAGTGATATGCATTCTTTCAGGACGTCACGAACATCAACGGATTTCCGTTTTAGTTCGTAATTACCATGCTCAATCTTGGCAAGATCAAGAATTTCGTTTATCAGTGATAATAAATGATTTCCGCCATGTATGATTTCGCTAATAGAATCTTTTTGGTTGTCATTTAATGTGGTATCAATCTCGAGTAACTGAGAAAATCCCAGAATGGCATTAAGCGGAGTCCGTAACTCGTGACTCATCTTGGAGAGGAATTGAGACTTGGCCAGGTTGGCACGTTCAGCCTCTTCTTTGGCGGCAATTAACTCAGCTTCTTTTTTATGTAGACTATCTGTGCGTTCTTCAACTCTTTGTTCGAGAAGATCCTGGGTGAACTTCTCGCTAGTAATATCTTCCGTAATACCCGCAATACGATAGGTAACACCGTTTTGATCTTGTATTGGAAATGACTGTTCTTTAATCCAGCGGATTGAACCATCCGAGCGTACAATTCTGTATTCCTCCATATATGGACCTTGGCTTTGGCGTTGGATGGCGCGTAGTACTCTGTCACGATCTTCATGGTGAATGGCATCTATAAAGGATGCCGGGTCCTTGTATAGACTTTCACAAGACTGGCCCCATACAGTTTCATAGGCAGGGCTGACATAAATTATAATGTTTTTTCTGATATCCCTCAGCCAGAACACCTCGCGAATATGTTCAGCCAACTGTCGCAAGTGTTGCTCAGATTCGTAACGTGCATATTGTGCAGCCGTTTCCTCTGAAATATCCTCAACACTTGACCAGATTAAACTCTCGTCATCTCTTTCAATAAGTTTGCCAGTGAGTCGTACAGGAACCCTGTGCCCATCTTTATGTAGATACTCTTTCTCATAGGGTCCATAGTGCTTTGTAGCACCAAGTATATTAAGTTGTACCTCTTCCTGGCTGGTATAATCGTCCGGTGTGATCTGCCAGTAGGTTAAACCTTTGGTTTCCTCTATGCTGCGACCAATGATATCAGCGTATGCTTGATTGATATCGACCAGAGTGCCATCGGTTTTGCATAAGGCAAGGCCAATGGTTGCACTTTCAAATAATGTGCGATTGTACTGTTCACTTTGGTACAATTTTTGATAGGGTTCTCTAACCACAAATAGGAATATTGCTTTAAAGATATAGATATAAGCAATGACCTTGTACACGTGTCCCATAAAAATAAATAAACCAGTGATATTTCCATACAAGGTGAAACACAATTCACTAAGTATAGTAATTATAGTTGCAGCAAAAAGACTATGAGCGTCGTAGGGTTGTTGTTTTTTTGCCTGCAGATGAAAAACTATAGCAGGTACCAGTAGTATGGCAATGATTCCGTATTCAGCCCATACTTTGAAAGGTGTTAGGCCCTGGCCTTCGATAAAAGTACGTGGAAGAATATCTAAATGATATAGACCCAGCCAATAGAAAAAGGCTGTGAGTGATATGCTTGCAAATAGCATCCAATGTCGATTTGGTAAACGAATTGAAACATTAAGTAGTTGCAGTGCAGTTATAAGTAGGCCAATGGCTGCAATGTATCGTGCCACCAGCCAAAAATAAATGGATTTGTCAGGACTGCCTGGTGTTACAAAATCTGGCATACCAGGGTAGGATATAGTGTGTGCAAAATCCAATAAACCTATGATAAGAAATGCACCGGCAAGCACAAATAGATTGTATTTTTGATCATCATTTCGGCTACTATAAATAAGAGCAAAAACAAGGATGGAGACGATAATAGAAAATGTCTCTGCAAACATATGCGTTGGCAGCGACATAAGTACAACACCTTCCAAAATGGTCAGATCAGGGGTGAACCAGGCCAGCAGAAATAGTGCAAAAAGAGCAAGTAGTAACCAATTTGTATTTCGCGTCTGGACAGACTGGTTTGTTAAATTCATGTAAAAACCTGAGTGTTTAGGGTGCAGTGGCCTTGGTTAAGGTAGGCATCGCAGTGTTTTGACACAATAGCATTTTATCTAAATAGAACGAATACAAAGTAGCTATAAATATAAACAAGTTAACGTTTTCATCATTTTTTGTTACTAAGTTTTAATGAAAGACTCAAAACTTTATAGACGATAAAACCATACAGTTAGTGAAAGTAATATTTCGACCGTTATGCAATAGCATGAATAGGTCCAGCATTCGAATACCATCACGCTTGTCTTAGTGTCCATAAGATACATTTGGGTAGTGTTAAGCCGAATTAATAGATGTTCTACAGCAATATTTGTACCGGGATAGTGGTTAATGTGTGGCCGCAAGCAAGATGATGATTTATCGTATATTTGTGAAATAACATTACCTATGCGCATAAAATTGAAGTTCTACCACTATTTTCTCGATGGCATACCTCAGTATCTTGCTCGGCATTACTGGTGGGCCTATCTATGGCGACCTGCTGTTTGGTTTTTTGATCATCAATTTATCATCAATGGGATCTTGTTTTTTCAATACAAGAAGCTGATGACGACAACCATGAAACGGATAGAAGTCATAAAAAGCGAGCGAATATTACAACTTTCTTGTGTATATGGCTCTCTAACACCAAATATCCTTAAAAGTATTTCACCAGAGATTTTGCATATTACCGATGTGGCCAAGGTACAGCTCGATAATATTCGGAGAAAACTTTCAGGCAATAAGAAGCTACTTGCGAGCAGGATGAATGCAGAGCAGCTTGCCTATAAAGAGGATACATTCTCCACGGTGGTGTTGTTCTTTCTCTTGCATGAAATGCCAGCAAAGGCGAGGAGGAACACGCTTTCTGAATGTTTGCGTGTTATCTCGCCGGGAGGGCGCTTATTGTGTACAGAGTACGGGGCTTTACCTGTCGAGCACTTTCTCTATAGATGTTTTGTTTGTCGTTGGGTTTTAATCCGACTGGAGCCATTCTTGGCTGGTTATTGGCAAGAAGATATCACCGTATTACTTAAAGATTTGGCACGACCTTATGGCAAGGACATAGAAGTCATATACCATACGAATATATTCTCGGGTTTTTATCGTGTCACTGAATTTAGAATTATTGATGTGTAAATTTTATGTTTTATTTTGTAGTATAAGAAAATGTTAACAAAGGGCGTTTACGATGAGGATGTCTGTGATTCTTGCTGCTCTGTTTTCAATGGTTTGTTCTGCAAATCTATATGCTAAATTCGAATCGATAAAATATTATGGGGTTTATATCAAGGATGGAAATAATTATACAAGAATAAAACAATTTGAATCCTGGAGTGTGTACTTTAGTCATCTTGAAGGCATGCAATCGATTATTTACAAAAATTCACAGTCTGTATAATCGTTTATTACAAAAACATTAATATCGGAAATATGCAGGTTGTTATTCATCCTTAGAAGCTTCTGGAACGTTATACCTTACTGTCTCCTGAGATTGTAACCGTGCCAAATAAAAAGGATATATATAGTTAGCTTTGAGGAATCCATAGATCCCGCTTCTATATTAGAAATAGATTTATATCGAAATGTGAACTTTAGGGGTATGATTGCGCTCAGTACCCCGTCAGCAAACTTGCCGGCATAAATGCGGATAATAATCGGTCTGCATCTGGAGCCGTTTATGATCTGGAACAGATAGTAAAGGTTTGTTCTGAAAGCGAAGGGTTTAAGCCGCAACTAGAAAGTTGGAAGAAGCATGCGTTGATTAAAACAGGCGATGATGACTGCAAGTATGTGATAGATTCATGGGCCAAGTATTTATCTGCGCAAGACTTTGATACGAAGATTCATTGGCTAAAAAGACTCAAGGTGAGATTTTTGGTTATAAGAATTTACATCCGCAAGGTCGCCATGTTTTAGAGCCAAACGATCTGGAATCGGCAATAAAAGAAAAGTTAAATATCTGAGTAGTGTATGACGAGTGAAGAAATAATTGTAGGTCTGCTGCTTGCCGGTGTGATCTGGTTTTGGCTGGCTTCCCTTCGCGCAAAGGAAATAGCGACAGGAATTGCCAAACACCTTTGTACAAAGGCTCAGGTAATGTTGTTGGATGATTCCGTGGCACTAAAGGGATTGTCTCTGGCAAGAAACAGACAGGGTAGTGTGAGTTTTAAGCGAGTGTTCCGGTTTGAATTTGCCAGTGATGGACGGGAACGTTATCAGGGCAAGATTATTATGCTCGGTATAGATATTATCGGCAGTGATATGGATGCCTATCGCATAACGGAAGAGTAAATATCTGATACAACCATGTCTAGATAATGGGCGCAATATAATTAAAGGACTGATAGTGAAATCGATGAGTAAATGACCGTTATTAAGGAGGTGAAGAAATATTTTCTCGTCTTCATGACAAAGTTGTTCAGTAATGATGGTGTAGTGGTCAAGTTCTATTGCTACACACACTACGGATCGAGTACAGGCAAGCAAGGCCTCCACAGCCCGGATTAGCGATCAGTTTGCGCCCCAAAGATGGCATGCCGCTTCATGCTTACGTTAGAGTAACTCAATAAAATCGATAATACGTCGGCTAGATTCTACATTAACTTTGCTCATTAACCAGTTGGAAATGTTTACAACTAAAAAATAGATCATTGATTGACCCAGTATGGTGCTTAAGCCTGCCTGACGGGGGCCGATGATAGCTATAGAAGATAGCCTTCTCAGGAGAGCGGCATGAGCATAGAGAGCTTGAAAAATCAGCGCAGTTTATTCGGCCAGCAACACGCCACCCTACAAGGTAAGGGTTTAAAGCTGGGGCTGTTGAAGCAGAATCAAAAGGATCATGATGAAGGTTTGAATGTTGGAAAGGTTACCAACAAGGCTTTATATCGAGAGTTGTTGGCCAGATTGAATGAAGCTGTCGGCTATACGGGCGAACAGCATATCGAAAGCCTGGAACCCAGTGATTATACACCAGAGGCGGTGGCCGAACGGATATTAGGCGTGGTAGACGGGGCCATGAAGCTGGCACGTTTAAATGGTGGCGATGACGCCGCCGAGGAAAAATTACGCCAAGCTCGCAAGGGCATAGAACAAGGTTTCAACGAAGCACGCAAGATGCTGCAAGGCATGGGTGCCTTTGAAGGTCTGGCGGCTGAGAATGCCAATAAAACCTGGGATCTGTTGCAGGCTGGATTGGACGAAATGGAAGCCGATGTGTCTGCAACGGATAGTGTTAATCGTGAGACGCTTGCAGTGCAGTCGTCACAGCGTGAGTCTATGGAACTATCCTTAACCACTCGCGACGGTGATAAGGTACATCTGCGGATGGCAAGTTCGGAAAGTGCACTGCATTACCGCGAAGAAAATACCAGTGGCTCTGTACAAGTGGATGCCTGGCAGCGTTCTGAGCATCTTTATTTGAGTGTTGAGGGTGAATTGGACGATGAAGAGCGCGCAGCGATCAATCAACTCATCGATGAATCCCGTACACTGGCAGATAAATTATTCAGCGGTGATGCCCAGGCAGCCTTTAACCATCTTCTGGAACAAGGTAATAAGAGTTCCGACATTGTTAGTTATGCCTTGCGTGTATCACAGCAACGTAGTCAATTGGCGACCTATGCCTATCAGTCTGTGAATGAGATTAACGAAGGCAAGTCAGAAGAAACCTACCCTAAGACACTGATCAAACCCATACAGGATTATCTGCAAGAGGTGGGTAACAGCCTGAGTCGTTTGGTGAGCAATCCTGTTATAGCGCAACCAGGGCAGGCCCTGGCGGATGGTGTAGAAAAGCTTAGCAAGCTTGATGAAAAAACACGTGGACTTGCCAATGCTCTGGAGCATCGATCAGGACAAAGCCTATCTGCCTTACATCGAAATCTCATGGAACTAATGGAGCAACAACAGCAAAGATTTGCAGATCATAAAGCCTTCCTTGAAGGATGAATACTGGGAATAATCGCTTCGCAGTTTGTATGATAGATTACACGACAGAGAGTAGCAGTACTGCCTACGATAAATGCCGACATCAGTCGGTATTTTTTTGCCATAAACTATCATATGTGCGTGTGAAAATGTCCGGCGCACGACGTACACGGTGACACATGTCACGATAGGTTTGCTAAATTAGAGTGAGTCAAAATATATAAGCTTGGATTAAGCCGGATACGCTATACTAGCGCGAAATTATAAAGCCAGATAATGATAACAATAGTAAAAATATAGGCTGCCGGGAGAACTGCATGTTACCAAGAATATCAAAAAAATTGTTCGTCGACCTTGCATTGTGGATGTTGGGCTTCGGTTTCCTTATGGGATTTTCCTTTCCTTATTTTATGCTGACACTGGGTTTTGATAAGACCCAGGTGCTGACCTTGGAGTTTTATAGCGCAACGCTGATCGCTGGCATCATCGTCGCGCTCATCAACTACGCTCTAGTACGAAGCATCATAGGACAACGCCTGGCATTGCAAACAGAACGTATGCGCAGTGTCTCCGCAGTGATAAAGCAGCAAGCTGTACATGAAGAGCTGCGCCTTGATGTCGCGACGCTTAAATTGACGGTCGATTCCGATGATGACGTGGGTGAGGCCGCTCGCAGTTTTAATGAACTGGTAGATTCACTGAGCCGCTCGAATCAGGTTGGGCAGGACATAAGCCGTTTTACCAAAATGGTCTCTGCACATCTGGATGTGGAAGCCTTGACCAAGCAGGCATTGCAACAGCTATTGGAGGATAGTGGCTCATTAGCGGGTGCCTTTTATGTGGTACATGATGGGCAAATGATGCTAATGGCCAGCAAAGGCATCCATGATCCCGTTCGGTTGGAACAGAATGATTTGGTCCTGAATGGTCTGATACAAGGCAGAATACAACGTATCCACCTCCCCGATGACATTCAGGTGGCCGGAGTATTAACAGAATTTCGTCCACGCGAAGCGCTGTTGGTACCGATATTTTTTAAAGGTGTTTCCGAAGCGATGGTGATATTGGCATCGCAAAATGAATACGCTCAGGATATGGAACCCGTGCTAGAACGCTATGCACCAGGACTTGGCTTGGCACTGCGTAATGCGCTCAGTCATGAACGCCTGCAAAGGTTGGCAGTGCTGGACCCGTTAACCAATGTATATAATCGGCGCTTCGGTCTGGGTCGTTTGGAAGAAGAATACTCGCGTGTGGTACGTGACAACTCCAGCCTCGCCGTGATGATGTTGGATATCGATGACTTCAAGGTATTAAACGACACCTATGGTCATATGGTGGGTGATAAGGCGATTGTAAACGTGGTGCGTTGTATTAAAGATAACCTGCGTGAGGGGGATGTATTGGTGCGTTATGGTGGCGAAGAATTTCTCATCATACTTCCCGGTGCCTCTCTTGAGGATGGACAGCAGGTCGGTGAACGCATACGACGTACCATAGACGACAGCTTTATCATCGAGAATGAACAACAGATCAGGCAAACGGTTAGTCTGGGACTATCGGCCTGCCCGGACCAGCGCTTGGAATGTAGCGACGACTTGATACGTTTGGCGGATGAGGCGCTGTACATCGCCAAAGATAACGGCAAGAATAGACTAATAACGGCTTAAGTACTGAATAAATAGAGGCAACGAAATGATGAAGAATTTACCCTGGTTGAGTCTGGGCATAGGTCTGTTTTTGGCTCTGCTTACTATGCTGGCCAATCCACTTCCCCCAGGTGGTGAAACAGCTATTCCGCTGCTGGCGATTTTATTTATGACGGAACTGGGCGCACTGCTTTGTCTGGTAGCTGTGCTGGTGAGTATTCGAGAACAACTAAATCGTGGCTTTCAATTGCATGGTCTTCTGACCACGGTAGGGAATGGTCTTTTGCTGGCTTACTTTTTAAACTTTGGAATGAATCTTTGGATGGCGATCAGTTAGTGTGAGTGTAACAAGCTGCGATAATTACAGAGCCTGAACCAAAAACAAAGCAGTGAAGGATGCTCACTAGTCCTGTCTTAGATAACCGAACTAGTCAGGCTCGTTATTCGAATCTGATTAAAGTCGAGAATCAATGAGAATAGATCTGTAATACAGAGTGCACCGCCGATGTTAGGGTGTCTATATCTTTATCGCTCATTACAAATGGCGGCATCAGATAGACCAGCTTGCCAAATGGTCGAATCCAAATGCCCGCCTCCACAAACATTGGCACCATACGTTTCATATCTACGGATTGTTTCATCTCGACGACGCCGATGGCACCGAGTATGCGAACCTGCTGTACGGTATCTAGTTCACGACAGGGAGCTAGGCCCTGCTCCAGTGCCCGAGAGATACGCTGAATGTTTTCCTGCCAGTCCGTTTCAAGTAGTAGTTCTATGCTAGCCAGCGATACGGCACAGGCAAGAGGGTTGGCCATAAAGGTGGGGCCGTGCATAAATATGCCGGGGTCACCGTTGCTGATAGTATGACTGATCTCGCTGGTGGTGAGGGTCGCTGCCAGGGTGAGATAGCCACCGGTCAGCGACTTACCCACACACATAATGTCAGGACTGATGTCGGCGTGTTCACAGGCAAACAGCTTGCCGGTACGGCCAAAGCCAGTGGCGATCTCGTCGGCTATCAGCAAAACGTGGTATTCATTACACAGTTCGCGTGCACGACGCAGATAGTCCGGCGCATAAAAACGCATGCCGCCAGCACCCTGTACGACGGGTTCAAGGATCAGCGCGGCGATCTGTTCACCATGTTGTTGCAGGGTCTGTTGTAATGAGTGCATATCTGCATCGCTGCAAGGACGATCAAAACCTGCGGGCGGTGCATCGATAAAGAACTGCTGGCTCAGACTGTCGGCAAACAGCGAGTGCATACCGGTTATGGGATCACATACCGACATGGCGGCAAAGGTATCGCCGTGATAACCGTGGCGCAGCGAGGCAAAGTGTTGCTTGTGCGGCTTACCTTTGGCGTGCCAGTACTGAATGGCCATCTTCATCGCCACCTCTACCGAGACTGAACCGGAGTCGGAAAAGAAAACCGATTGCAGAGTTGCGGGGGTGATATCAACCAGTTTCGTTGCCAACGCGACGGCCTTCGGATGGGTCAGGCCACCAAACATCACATGTGCCATATCTTGCAGCTGATCGGTAATGGCCTGATTAAGACGCGGATGGTTATAACCGTGGATCACACACCACCATGAGGCCATGCCATCCAGTAGCTCGCGACCATCTGCCAGCTTAAGCCTGACACCATGGGCAGAAACTACCGGGTAAACCGGCAGGTTTGAATCGGTAGCGCTATAAGGATGCCAGACATGGCGTGCATCCAGCTCCTGCATCTTTTGTGTATCATTCATGGTCTGTATGTCGTGGGTTAACTCATATGCAGTGTAACACGAAGAGGATTATGCAGAGGAGACATGCTTTGACTCATATGTCTTGCTGTTCTAGTATTGGGACTTCTTAAGGAGTATGGTCCAATGATTCACTAAATGTCTCGATGAGCGGCTGCCCATCACTATTTTCCTGCACCATCAGGCAACATCATTCCACTGGGTTTATTTATAAACCAGGAGACATTTATGTACGGCCCCAATCCTGATGTCCTGCATCCTCTGCAAGATTTTCCTCAAGTTTGTTTTCTAAAAAACAGCATTGATAATCCTAACATTATCGTCGGTGATTATACCTACTACGATGATGCCATAGATGCAAAAAACTTTGAACGCAATGTGCTTTATCACTATCCGTTTATTGGCGATAAACTCATCATCGGAAAATACTGTTCTATTGCCCGTGATGTGACGTTCATCATGAATGGCGCCAATCATAATATGTCTGGTTTGAGTAGCTATCCGTTTGAGATCTTTACTGGCGGATGGCAAGAGTCACTGGGGGATAGCGTCCACTATCCATACAAGGGAGACACTGTGATCGGCAATGATGTGTGGATCGGTTATAAAGCCATGATCATGCCGGGCGTCAATATCGGTGATGGGTCCATTATCGCCAGTGGTTCGGTGGTGAGTACCGATGTGGCACCCTACAGCATAGTTGCTGGCAACCCCTCAAGATTGATACGCAAGCGATTTAGTGATGAAGACATCGGTATATTGCAGGGAATAAAGTGGTGGGAGTGGGATGCCAGTAAGCTGACTCGCCATCTACCCTATCTGGTTAAGGGCGAGCTGGTCGCCTTGCAACGGGCACTGGATATAGAATAAAGAGCTACGAGAGGATACTTATAATCGAGACGTTAAGGGATGGTTCTGTGTCTCGAGTTTTTAACGGTTATTTTTTAGACAGACTGAGCATTCTTGGCGACATGAGAGTCTCTCTACTTGTTAAAACATTCCTGTCATGCCGACGAAGGAGGCATCTTCAAGATTTCTCCCGCTGGTCGAAATGACAAAAGTAGCGCCATAACACTATCCTGTCATGCCGACGAAGGAGGCATCTTAGGATCTCTCCCGTTGGTCGGAATGACAATACTTTGCACTGTATTTTATTCCTGTCATGCCGACGAAAGGAGGCATCTTAGGATTCCTCCCGTTGGTCGGAATGACAAAAGTAGTGCCATAACGACTATCCTGTCATACCGACGAAGGAGGTATCTTTAAGACTCCTCCCGCTGGTCGAGATGACAAGAGTAGTGCCATAACGACTATCCTGTCATGCCGACGAAGGAGGCATCTTAATGTTTCTTCCTTCGCTCGAAATGACAAACATGAAGCCTTCAATATCACCAATAATAATCAAAGACAATCCTGATTTTCCAAACTAAACGGCAACCAGTGATCCTGAGTGGATTGTGCCGAATCCAGATAAACCTCTGCCCGTCGATAGGGTTCATCCAACATCTTTGTCAGCTTCTCGGTTTTGTGATGCAGGCCCAGGCGGGTGAAGGTGAATACAATGTCAGACAAAAGATTTTTCTGTATACCTTCCTTGCTGCGATAGATATTGCTCTTCAGGTTTTCTGTCCGGGCCCAGGACTCTTCTAATAACTAAAAGGTCTGTTCTGACGGTTGTGTTGATAATAGGCGTAGGCCAGGGAATACAGGCTATAGGCATCGCAACTCGCGATGCTTAATCTTGCCGGCAGATTTGTTGGTTTTGTCACACTGGTACATATAGGTATAGCTGCGTGACATAAACAGTTGCGCAAAGGGCTTTCGTTTTATGTAGCTATTATTTTATGTTTGCATCTTGTTGATTTGTCTAGCCTGCCTTGGCCATGGCGCTAAGGCTTAATAAATGCTTTTTTTGATTATGCTGTAACAGGGTTTCTATTCTTGGTTGGATATAGTTAAGGATCCGCTTTGCATAAGTGAGTTAGTCGATGTCGGCAAATGCCGATGCAGACAAGGCGATGGTGCATAAGCGGTGATAGTTACTGGCTTCTTGAAGGGCATTGCTGCATGCACCCAAAAGATAGAGGAAGAATAACGATGACGTGGTTTTTGTAATGCTCTAGATCCAACAGGTGATTCTATTTAGTATATGTCGGCATCTATAATATAAATCTTTACGGTTCTCTTTGTGTGTCAGATTTAATAGTTATTTTACAGTTTTGTCATTAATGCTTGTATTGGTTTTTTTGTGAGATTTGTATGCGTTGTATGTATTGGTTTTTATTGTCTCTCTGTTGTGAACTTGTTCTGACATAAATATCGTTTTGCATGATATTTAACAGGATTTAACACGGTGTTTTCAGATTGTTTACGAGTTTGCTACAGACTTTGCTTCTTTATTTTTCTGTGTTTGTTATCTTAAATACCAGGGGCAGGCAAAGAGAGATATTTATTATGCAATCTTTAACTTGGGTTCTGCCCGTGTCGGTTTTGTTGTTTATACCAGTTTCGATTTTGTTTTGGCTGGTCTTAATTGGTTTAGCCATAGTGTAAAGGTTTCATGTTTTTGTAAAGCATTCCTCCCATCCTCCCAAAAGAGGTTTTTAGCCCACTATCCTATGTGGGCTTTTTTTTGTCTTCTGGTTTTTCGTCCGCCATATCAACATTCTCTATCGACTTCACCTACTTCTCGTCCTTGTATCGCCCTGTCTCCAACTACTCAGTGTTGCTTGATATAACCGTTCCTATACCGATGTCGGAATAATAGGGCTGTGATAAGATGGCTCATTCGGGGAGAAGGAAAAAATAATGAAAAGCCAAGGCGAAATACTACAACTTTATCAACACCTGCAAAGCGTTATAGTGGGTCAAAAGCGTTTACTCGACCGTTTACTGATTAGTGTGCTCACCGGCCGCCATCTGTTGCTGGAAAGCCCCCCCGGCCTGGCCAAAACCACTGCGGTGAAAACCCTGGCCGAGGGGGTACACGCCAGCTTTCAGCGTATTCAGTTCACGCCGGATCTATTACCCTCCGATCTGACCGGTAGTGATGTGTTTGATCCCAAGAACGGTGAGTTTCATTTCGTCAATGGGCCCCTGTTTCACGAGATTATTCTTGCGGATGAGATCAACCGTGCCCCGCCCAAGGTACAGTCGGCCTTGTTAGAGGCAATGGAAGAACACCAAATTACCGTTGGTGGTGTAACTCGTGCGTTGCCCGAACTGTTTATCGTTATGGCCACACAAAATCCACTGGAGCAGGCCGGTACCTATCCCCTGCCAGAGGCGCAGTTGGATCGATTTATGATGCATGTGCTGATCGACTATCCCAGCAAGGAAGAGGAACTGGAGATCATGCGTCGGGATCGTCGACAAAGCACCAACGCCGCCCCCGTGGCGCTGAATACCCCCCTGCATCCGGATACGGTGATCGCGGCACGTAAAGAGGTGGCAGCAATACACGTGGAGGCGGCAGTAGATGAGTTCGTGGTGAGCATTACTGATAGCACCCGTCATCCGGGGCACTATGTGGATGGCTGGGACGAGATGATCGAAGTGGGGGCCTCACCGCGCGCGACCCTGGCGATGGTGCGTGCCGGTAGTGCCCATGCCTACCTGCAGGGACGAGAATTCCTCATGCCTGAGGACATCGTTGAGGTGGCACCAGATATCTTGCGCCATCGCATCATCCCCAGCTTTACCGCCCAGGCCCAGGGCCTGGATGCGGAAGCGCTGGTACAAGGTCTGCTGGCAGCCATCCCGCGACCATGAGTCTGTCGCGTTCGTTACAGATGCTTACTCGCGCCTTTGTTTTTCCCTCTCAGGCCCGGCTTAAGCAACCTTTGCTGACGCCTGCCGAGGTGTTGGCTCTGCGCCAGCAGGCACACAGCTCCGCACTATCTATACTGACTCAGCGCGATTCGCATCATGCCCAGTTGGGTGATGTTCGTTCCCCGCAACGGGGTAGCGGGATGGACTTTGATGAAAGCCGTCCCTATGTGGCCGGGGATGATCGTCGCTTTATCAACTGGCGTCTGTTGGCCCGTACCGGTGAGATGTATCTGAAACTGTTTCATGAAGAACGTCGTAGCCAATTATTTCTCCTGCTGGATCGCCGCGCCACTATGCGCATGGGCTCACAAGGCTGTTTGAAGGTCACCCAGGCGGCGCGTCTGGCGACGCTGCTCTCTTGTCTGGCGAAGAAAGAGAAGATGGCAGTGGGTGCGGCGGTGATGAATACTACTACACATTGGCACCGCCCCATGAGCGGTGAGAAGGCGTTGCATCGATTGATCGAGGATTACATCGCCCCCGCTCCGCCTCTGGAGGATGATGCGGACGCGGATCTGCAACAGATACTAAGCCATCTTCAAAGCCAGCTACCGGCGGGCAGCGTGGTGGTGTTGATCAGTGATTTTCAGGAGCTGGATGAGCGGCATGAGGCCGCGCTATGGGCCCTGGTTAGCAAGCACCGTGTTATCGCCCTGACCATCCATGATCCACTGGAACGGCAACTGCCAAAACAAAAGGCAATGCGTTTCAGCTCTCCGCATGATGGGCAGATTATCGAACTGGACGGCCGCGATGCGGAGCAGGCACAGCGATACCAACAGGCCATGCAACACCATCGGAATAACATTGCGCAACGCCTTTGTAGTTTGGGCGTAGAGACACACAGCTTCTCCACCATCGATAATGTGTTTGATGCGGGCGTGTTGCGGGAGCATCTATATGACCAGTGAAAAACTACAGGCATGGATAGAGATTCCGCCGCTGGCGTCGCCTCCAGTGAGTGTCGGTGAATGGCTATTGCTGATGTGGCCGTGGTGGGTATTGCTTGGCTGCGTGGGCCTCCTTTTGTGGTGGCTATTGAGACAACCAAGGCTAAGGTTCTGGTACGGATTGCTAGGTATACGCCGAGCCCTTTTGCATCAGCGTGTTTCTGAACGTCAGGCCTTGTTCGCCCTCGCACAACGACTACAAGCTCCTGCCTTGCAGTCAATGCAGAAGACGCTACCCGAAGAGTTACGCCATGCTCTGGCACTGCGTTTTCACAGCGCCGCTCCATCACACGCCGCTGTACTGTCCGTGATACAGCGTCTGCAAACCTGGAACCGCGGCTGATGCAGGAGGTGTTTTTTCTCTGGCAAACACTTCACTGGCAGCAGCCCTACTGGTTTGTGCTGCTTTTGCCGCTGCTCATGTTGTATCTATACAGAGATCGCGGACGGGTCTATCTGCGTTCTATGTTGGCACTGCCGTTTGACGATCGGCACAGGCTTTACCGTCATCCCATGATGGAACGTCTTGCGGCCTTGATGTCCACAAGTCGAGATGGTCCTGGCCGACGTTGGCGACAGATGCTGAATGGGATCCTGTTGTTACTGCTCTACCTGATGCTACTGATGGCCCTTGCACAACCCTATCGTATGGGGGAAGAGATCCCGCAGGGAGCGCCGCAGCGCGAGATCATGTTTGTGCTGGATAGTTCGGTGAGCATGGTGTTAAAGGATTACAAAGTAGATGGCCAGCGCGTGGATCGTATCGCCATGATGAAGACGGTGATGCAACATCTGTTGCAACAGTTAAGTCAGAACCGCATGGGCATTACCGTCTTCTCTGAACTGAGTTACACCCTGGTGCCGATGACCAGTGACATGGGCCTGAGTATGCGCATGTTGCAACGACTGCAACCGGCCATGCTCACCGGCAGACGTTCCGATGTGGGTCAGGCATTGATCTCGGTGGAGCGTGAATTGTCGGATTATGTGGGCGAGGATGAGGTCAAACCGTTGTTGGTGTTGATCAGCGACGTGCAGCAAAGTGGGCGTAAGCTGGACCCGCGCCTGGTGGCCGCGCATGTACGCAAACAGGGTTATACCCTGCACACCATCGCCATCGGCGCGGCCAGTAAAGAGGCGCAAGACAAGTCCAGTAGCGGTCTGATCTATCAAACCACCAACTTTCAGTTATTAGAGCAGATGGCCGAACGCGGAGGAGGTCGTTTCTTTTGGGCCAAAGACATGCCATCCATGCAACAGGCGGTGCTGGAGATCCAGCGTAGTGAGATGCGACAACAGAAGCAGACGCCGGTGTTTATCCGCATCCCGTTGTATCACTGGCCGTTAATGTTAGCCCTGCTTTTGCTGATGTGGATACAGAGCATCAGCGTGGGGCTGCGCCGATGACGGTGTTAATGATGTGGGAGCAGTGGCAATGGCGCGAGGCTCAGTGGTTATGGCTGGCGGCCTATCCGTTATTGATCTGGTTGTGGTCGAGTGTGCAGGGGTTATTACTGAGGCAGCCATGGCTGGAGTCAAAACTGCTGCCGTGGATGCGTTATCGTCATCGCATGCAGATCTGGCACTGGCTATTCAATCGCAGCTGGCTATGGGCAGGAGCCTGGATCCTGTTGGCCATCGCCCTGGCCGGTCCGCGACTGCCACAGTTGCTGGCGGGTAGTGCACAACAGTCT
Source organism: Gammaproteobacteria bacterium (assembly GCA_029883105.1). Lineage (GTDB taxonomy): Bacteria > Pseudomonadota > Gammaproteobacteria > Thiohalospirales > Thiohalospiraceae > JABURT01. Next base: position 13,001 of record JAOUJT010000004.1, on the reverse strand, counting down.
CTGCGTGATGTGATGGTGGTGCTGGATCTGTCGCGTTCGATGACCGCCACCGATATCCGCCCCAGTCGTTTGGCACGTAGCAGGCAAACCCTGCAGGCCCTGCTGCGACATAGCCGCAATACACGTTATGGCGTGGTCTTGTATGGCCTGAAACCCCATCTGCTGTTCCCGCTTACCTCGGACCGCCTGGCGGCGGCTCACTATCTGCGTTCTGTAGAACATGGCCTGCTGCCCGGTGAGGGCAGCGTGGTCTCTGCGGCGATCAGATTGGCCAGGGCCGAATTACGGGCCGAATCACAAACGGACAAGCAGGCCGGACGAGCCATTCTCTGGATCAGCGATGGTGATGTGAGTGATCTCGCAGCCCTGGATAGCGAGCTTAAGGGGCTGCAAGAAGAAGGGATCAGATTGATCATCTATGCCGTGGGCAGTGTGCAGGGTAGCGGATTGCAAACGGACAAGGGCGAGTGGCTGCAACACGAGGGGCAGGCCGTCACCACTACCCTGCCACGGAACCAACTAAGGCAATTGGCCAGTACACATGATGCGATGTATCAGGAATGGGGCAGCGTGGAAGCGGACTGGCAACGCATCTATGAAGCGGGCATCGTGCCGCTGACGACACAGACCCATAGCGTGGTTGACGGTGCCACTCGGCAATGGCAGGAGCTGTATGCCCCCTTCCTTTATGCCGGGTTGGGTTTGCTGTTGCTGAGTCTTGTGGGCTACAGATCCGGGCCGGTCGGCTCTCATGGCGCAGTGCTTTTGCTCTGTGTCGGCCTGTGGAGCGGCACGCCATCAGCATCGGCCTATGCGGCAGAACTGGATACCTGGCGGGATGCCTACAGCGCCTACGCAGAGCGGGATTATGAATTGGCCTGGCAGCGTTACGCAGGCCTTGCGGGTTACGCGGCACGCATGGGCCAGGCCCAATCGGCCTATCAAATGGCACGCTTCGGTGCCGCACGCCAACAATATGTCCTGGCCTTTATGGCGGCACGTGACGATGAACAACGTGCCGATGCGCTGTTTAGTATGGCCAATAGCGCCTATCAAATGGGTGACTACACAGCGGCGGTGGGCAGCTATGAGGATGTCCTGAGATATCACCCGGCACATGCTGCGGCGATGGTTAATCTTGAATATGCGCGAGCACTGCAAGCTGAGATGGCCTTGTTTCGTCAGCCAGAGGGACGGGGTGCCGGACGTGGTCCGCGTACCGCCGATGCGGAAGCGGGCGAGGATTTGGAGAATAAAGGTGCCACCCTGGGTGAGGATAAAACCGAACCGGTGGCCCTCTCCTGGTCTGATACAGAGCGCAAGGCGCTGGTGATCAAGGGTGTGGAATTTGCCGCACTGGCCTCGCAGGCCGGTGGCGACGGCGAGACCGACAACCTGGAGTATGAGATCCATGATCTGTCGAGTCTGCAACGGGCACGTATCCTGCCAAGACGGGATCACAAATTATTCTGGCGTCGGTTATTTGCCCACGAAGAGGGACTGGCCGCACCTCCGGCAGAGCCACAAACACAGGATGGGGTGGTGCCATGGTAGACACCGGAGTTGCCAGACGACAGCGAGGCGGATGGTTGCGGACATACCTACTGCTGGCTGTGTTGCTGCCACTGGAATTACACGCAGCCATAGAGTTGCAGCTGCCGACCATACTGGAACAGGGACGTCTGATACAGGCGGAACTTGTGGTCAGCGGGCAGAGTCCGGATCTGCACACCCTGTCACTGCAGCCACTAGAGGGTTTCTTTCACATCGAAGAAGCCGGCGAGGTGCTAGGTACTCAAACTAGGCAAGGGCAGCACCAACAGCGCCGGCGCTTGAAACTCGTGCCGATACACAGCGGGATTGTTTCACTGCCCGAGTGGGGGGTAGAAAAACGCCGGATCATGGCCGCACGTGATCCCAAGACCCGGGAACCGATACAACTATTCTTTCATGCGCAGCAGAGCAGTCCCTGGCAGCGTCAGCAAGTGGGTTATACGATCGAGGTGGAGAGTCCACAACGTTTTATCCGTCTGCAACTGGACGAAGCTCTGGATAGCCACTGGCTGGCGCGCCTCACCGATGCGCAAACCGAGCTCATAACAGAGAGTCCCACTCCACGCTATCGACACCGTTATCTTCTCTGGCTGTTCCCGTTACAGGCTGGTACCCAAACCCTGCAACTGCCGGCTCTGAGTTATCTGCATGATGGTGTCGCCAGCCACCGTTTTTATCCACCTCCTATGACTCTGAAGGTAAAGGCCCTGCCCGCCTATCTTCCCGCATCGACTCAGGTGGGCAATGTGAGTATGGAGCTATTGTCGTCCAACTATGCGTGGTTACGAAGCGGTGATAGTGGTGAACTGCGACTGCAGATTCGGGCAGAGGGAGTGGCGGGGGCTTTGTGGTCGCTGGCGCTGCCAGAGTTGAAAGGGGACGCTGCAATAGAGCCGCTACCAGTGACGGGCCGCCTGTTGGAGACGGTCAGTCCTGACGGGGTAACAAGTGAATACCAGTTAAGCCTGCCATTTGAGACCCGGGCCAATCAATTTTGGTCGTCGCAGGCGCTAGTGTTGGAATACTTTGATCCGGTACTGGGAAAACGCATGACACAAACCCTGTCGCTACGCACCCCCTGGATCATATCGACACTGCAATGGTGGTGGCTGACTCTGTTGCTGCTGGGTTTGATGTTCTGGTGCGTACGACGGGTGGTGGCTCGGATACAAGAGCAGCGCAAAATGGCGGCGGCTTATCTACAGGCCTGGGAGTTGCTGGGATCTGCTCGTGATGCCACGGCTCTGCGTCAGGCCCAGGGATGTATCGCCGAGGCGGAGGGCTGGCCATCTCATGTAGGCACCGATGCGTGGCTGCAACACTGGCAAGCGTTGATGCCGCAGCAGAATCTATCTGCCTGGCAAAAGGGGATACAGGAGCTTTGTTATCGTGGAGATGTGGATAGCTTACCGAGGCTTCGACGTGAGATGTTGCTGATGCTGCAACAGCGACTGGCCTGGCGTCTATCCTGGTATCGGCTCTTATCGCTGATGGGTGCCGTGTAGATGACAGACACCTACGAGGTTCCGGCAGCGGAAACCGAGGCCGAGCTGGTGGTAAGGAAGAGTCGCTTTATTGGTAGAGTCTTCAGAGTGAGTGAGCGCTCACAAGCGATGGCCTATATCGAGCAGCTACGGGCGCAACATCCACAGGCCAGGCACCTCTGTTGGGCCTATTTGCTCGGTTCTGCTGCCAACTCCAGCGCCGCGATGAATGACGATGGAGAACCTTCCGGAACGGCAGGTCGTCCCATTCTTAATGTCATCCAACACAAAAAACTCAGAGATACCCTGGTCATTGTGGTGCGCTATTTTGGCGGTATCAAGCTGGGTGCCGGGGGGCTGACTCGCGCCTATAGCGGTGCCACTGAGGCGGTGCTGTCACAGTGTCCGCGCCAGTTGTATCAAGCCCTGTTTGAGTGTCAACTGAGCCTGGAATTTTCCCAGGAGGCGGATCTGCGCCATTGGCTGGAATGTCACCAGGGGCGTCTGCTAGCGCTGGATTATGGGACACTCGTGGTGGCGAGGATACAGGTACCACAGCTACATGAGGCGCAGTTGAACGATTATGTGGCGAGTATGGGGATGCGTGTAGGAAAAGAACCTGGGCGAAAGTAAATTAGAGAACCCTTATTTATTTTATGTCTAAATCTTGACTATTTTGCTTGGGTATAGTTAAATGTCCTCAGTTTGGCGAGGTTGTGTAGGGGAATCCCTCTACAGCGGTTCGCCTTTATCCGTTAATCAAATCTAAGAGGGTTACACCTATGTCACTTCCCGAACGTGACGGAGATGGCTATCTCGTCAATATGAATGAGTGGACCGAGCAGGTCGGTCGCGGCATGGCTGAAGCCGATGGTGTCGACTTGGATGATGCCAAATGGAATCAGATCATCAAGGCTCGTGAATACTACGAGGAGTTCAACGTCGTACCACCTATTCGTAAGTTTTCCAAATGGATGGGTGAGGATCAAAAGCTGCTATTCAAACAGTGGATGACCGGACCGATGAAGCCCATTACCAAATATGGTGGCCTGCCCAAGCCGACCGGATGTGTCTAAGGGACTCGCTCCTCAATGTAAATGGCAAGGCCGGTGAACTACCGGCTTTGTTGCTTTTACAGAATGATAACATTCTCTCTATTGGGCAAAGGTGACAATCCTGTCTAATATGAAGCATGCAGAATTCGAGTCATTAACAGGGTAATAATATGAGAAAAATTTCAGCAGTAATCATCGCGATGTTCCTGGCCACGCCTCTGGCTCTGGCCGATATGCCGCAGATGAGTATCGAGCAGACGGTGGTAAAAAAGAAGATAGCTGAAGATGTATCGATGGATGATGCCATCGCCTCAATGAAATTGCGTGCCAATATGCACAACATGAAACTGGTGGGTCATCTGCCTCTCTCCAAACAGGTAGAGTCGATGGGTCAGAAGGCTCGTCGTATGGAAATATTTCAATTTTGTGATCCGCTGACCGCACAGCGTATGGTGGAGGCAAATATTCATTTTGCCGCCTATCTTCCTTGCCGAATCGCGCTGGTCGAAGATAAAAAAGGCCAGGGTTGGTTGGTGATGATGAATCTTGATCTGATGATTAATGGTACCACCATGTCGCCGGAACTGAAGACCAAGGCGGTAAAAGTACGAGATGTGCTGAATGATATTATGCAGGCAGGTGTGGATGGCGACCTTTAAATAGTCGTGCGCCAAGATAATAAAAAGGCCGCTATTGTTAGCGGCATTTTTTAGCGCACGCAAAACATATTGTGTGGTAATTTCCCCAACATCTGATCGACGAAGCTGATCCAGTTGATAAGTGGCGTATCCTTGTCTGTTTTAATGTCTTTATCAATAATCGGCCAACGACGTAGCAGGTTACGGATCAATTCGACCAGTTGATAGACATGGTCATCTACAAGGGTGGACATCTCGACGAGATATTCCAGCTCATTGTCAAAATTATTGGCCAGCATGTTTTCGATATTAAGTTTGGTCACATTTTCCAAATGGTGATTAATTAGTCCGCAACGGATCATAGAAATCTTGATATGGTCCAGGTGTAAAGTGGTGAGGCTGGCAGGAGATTTAGCGGCATCTTTGTCACTCACCATTAAGAATGGTTGCTGCCAGGCGGTAATGGCCTGGGTTATGAGTACCAGCTTTTGCACGATATTTTGTTTTAAATGACCGATGTCAGCCCTCGGCTCATTGATAGATAGATTGTTTAATGCGGTAACCACCGGGGCGAGCAGTTTTGCTGGAAAGTGCCGCATATTAGTGCGCATGACGGTTAAGGCCTGCTTCAGGCTATTGGAACGGGTATAGACGCTAACAAATACCTCAAGGATAGATAAGAGTTGACCGTACGGAGACAGCATATCGGCTTGCAGTTGATGTGGGTAACCACTGCCATCCATACGTTCGTGGTGCTCCACCACCGCAGCGCTGATCAGAGGTTTAAACTCGGCAAAGTTTTGCATGATCATAAAGGCGATAATCGGATGGGCGTAGAATTGCTTCAGGTTGGGGAGGTCCAGGCGCTCCCGCTTGGCAAAGATCAGCGGATCAACGTGCATGTTGCCCATGTCGTGTAGAAGACCAGCGGTGGCGAGAACGATGCATTCCTTGTCGTTAAACCCACACAGTGTGCCGCTATAGCTGGCAAGCAAAGCGGTGATCAGGGAATGACGAAACATTTCCGGCATACTGCTACGCATCACGGTCATTTTACCGGCGATCGCCTCGGGTAATTTGATATTCTTAAGACTGGCTTTAATAAGGTTGGCGTTTTCAGCATGTTGCAGAATGGCCTTACACAAGGGTTCAGAACGAAATATTGTTTCAAACTCCTCCTGCAGAGTATTGCTGTCCAGACGTCCACCAACGCTGATCGACATGTCTAGCGGCTTCAACAGCTTATGCTGCATCAATTTTTCGTACATATCACCACTAAGGGTGACATTCTTGGCGATCAGCTTATGGCCACTTTCGCTGATAATATCTTCGTTGGTGGATATATCATGTGTACTCCCCGCCTTTTTGACGTGGGCAACATAATGACTGTCTTCAACCTGGTTCTTTGTTTCGCTCATACGCCCTGAACTTGCCGTTTGACTTAGGCCATTGATTTAATTTGGAAATATATTGTAATTAGTGCCGTATATAGAAATTACGGCATATTCGATAAAAAAGCTAATCCCTGGAAGCCTCTTTTACAATTAATTTACACGGTTGATTATCAGATAGTTAGCCTATCCTGTATATATTAGGTAGTAGTATTCATGCGACAGAAGCTATCTACACACCATTACTGTCTTATGTCCCCTTTTTTGCCATGCCATGCCATGAGAGTATTCGTTCGAATGGAATCCAAGCCCGTACTAACTGTTCTTGATGATGACGAAGCCATATGTCTCCTTATAGGAGAGGTTGCATCAGACATGAACTATGAGGTAAGGACCTTTACCAGCGTGAAAGCATTTAAGGAAGAAATTGATCACAACATGGAGATACTTTTTCTTGATCTGATGATGCCAGATGAAGATGGTATTGAAGTGATCCGTTATTTGGAGAAGATAAAGTTAAAGGCAAAACTGATATTAATGAGTGGGTTTGATAAACGGGTTTTAAAGTCAGCATCTATCATGGCAAAAACACAAGGGATAACGGTGGCCACTGAGCTCAACAAACCCTTTAGTATAAAACACTTGCGAAAAACAATAAGCCAATGTGAAAGTCCTGCCGCGATACGGATCATGGCAGGTAAAGAATTGTCTGCGCAAGAGATTGAGCAAGCCATTAGTGAGGATAGAGTATTCGTCCAGTATCAGCCGAAAATAGACCTGAGTAATAATCAGGTGTTTGGTGCAGAGGCGCTGGTTCGCATTCGTGATGCGGAAGGTAATATTGTTCCACCAGGTCTGTTTATTGCTGTAGCAGAAAAGTCTGGTGCGATAGTGGAGATTACACGCGAGGTAATAAGACAATCCATCGCATTTTGTTCCCGCTTAAAGGCCTTGGGTTACGATCTGAATATCGCCATTAATATGCCGGCCAAATTATTGGGTGATGTAAGTATGACCGATGATTTAGTCATGAAGATAAATACTGCCAAATTGCGTACAGATAATTTTACTATAGAGATAACAGAATCTGCGCTGGTGGAAAACTACGCAGTGAGTCTGGATGTGTTGACGCGCTTAAGGATGAAAGGTGTGTACTTATCTATAGACGACTTCGGCACGGGTTATTCGACCATGCAACAATTAAAAAACGTCCCTTTTACAGAGATGAAGCTGGATCAAAGTTTTGTTATGGATATCTTTGAACAAGATGCAGGGATAATAATAAGCAAAAGTATTGAATTGAGTCATGAGCTGGGTATGCATGTCCTCGCTGAAGGGGTGGAAACACTGGATGTTGCCAATGAGCTGATAGCGCAAGGCTGTGATTATTGCCAGGGTTACTACTACTCGCGCCCAGTTAATCCTGATGATTTTGTGGACTATTTAACAGCACACGCACATTTATAGTGTACTGTACACGAATGAATGAGGGGCTGGTGGGTCGCTCAAATAAGCCAATAACCGAATTATAAGAATGAGCTACCTAAAAAGAGTATTTATCGAGACAGGGGAAGTCTGGGCTAAACGTCAGCTAATGGCACAAATAAGCATCGCTCTGGGTTTTGTCTTCATCGCCTGTGTTCAGCTATGGTCGAAGGTGGCGAGTGATATTCTTTCTCTACCCGTGCTTTTTGCCTTTACCATAGCGATAGTTGGCACACATGTTTTGGTTAAGCAATATTCCTGGCCTGGCCTCTACAGTGTACTGGCTAATGCGGTGCTGTCCTATGTATGTCTGGCAATATATCTATCCGACGTGGATGTCCGTATCCAGACACTGATTATTCCACTACTGCCCTTGCTGTTCTATTTTCTCAATCCTCTGTGGTTATTTAATACGCTTAGCGGCTTATTTCTTGCCATGTTAGTAGCTGTGCGTGAGATTGATTTGCTGTCGAAGGTCAGTCAATTTGAGTATATAGGACTGGTGTTGCTGGCCTACTCGGTGGTGTGGGCGGCCTTGTTGATCGAGGGCATAGTGCATCGCCGCGATAGGGCGAGACTGAAATCCTATATGAGCTACGACGAAGAGAGCGAGGTGTTCAATCCCAAGGCTTTGCTGCGTGTGTTGGAAACCAGTGTGGCGAATACTCAGCGTTATCAGCACAAGATGTCGCTGGTGATGTTTGAATTTTATTCTGCATCAGACAGGCATAAGGCAGTAATAACACCGGGCAGTAAGCTTGAACGTGCTTTGTTGGCCTGTGTTTCTGCCAACATCCGCCGTGGTGATACACTGGCAAAGTGGAAAGACAACAGTTTTGTGATTATCGTCCCGGAGAGTGATCAGCAAGGTAGTGAGAAATTACTGGCAAAATTAGGCCAAATTATTTGTCACATGCGTTTGCCTGGATTAGATTCTCTGGATATGCGCTATGGTATTGCCGCTTTGCAGCATGAGAGCCATATCGAATTGCTGGCCCTGGCTCAGCAGGCATTGGATAGCAGTAAGAGACAGTCTGTCGCTGCACATATATAATGGTGCTATTCTCATATTGCTGGCGACACCTGCATGATCCGGCTCGACAAATTCCTCGCACAATCTACCGATTTCAGTCGCTCTGAGGTTAAAAAGGCGATTAAACAGCAGAACGTTAAAATAAACGGTGTCCTGGCTTCCAGTTCGGCGATGAAGATCACAGAGACGGATGTAGTTGAGCTGTTCGGAACCTCGGTTCGATATGCCCAATACCGGTATTACATGCTCAACAAGCCTGAAGATATTGTCAGCGCTACACGAGACAGAAACCACATTACCGCGATCGATCTATTGGATGTGCCGAATAAAGAGAGGTTGCACATTGCCGGAAGACTGGATAAGGACGCGACCGGACTGTTGTTGCTCACCGATGATGGTGAATGGACACATCAAATCATTACCCCTCGAAAACAATGTAACAAGGTTTACTGGGTGGATGTGGACAGAGAATTAGCGCCCGAATTGGTAGAGAAGTTTGCCCAGGGCATCTGGCTGGAGGGAGAGAAAAAACGTACCCATCCTGCGGAGCTGGAGATCATCTCACCACTAAAGGCTCGTCTGGTGATACATGAGGGCAAGTATCATCAAGTAAAGAGAATGTTTGCGGCTCTGGGTAATCACGTACACCACCTGCACCGCAGTCAGATTGGGCGCATAGAATTGGATCAATCCCTGGCATTCGGGGAATACCGTAGTTTAAGTCCAATGGAGATCGCCTCGATCAGTGGCCATGTGGATAGCGGCACAGCATGATATACTTCTACCTTAGCGCCTGACGCCGAATAAAGCGGCACAACGGCGATTTGCCACGTCTATCCTCTACAAATTGGTCAGGGAATGCAGAACACTTTAACGTGGATTCAGTCCGGATTATCAGAAAAAAGTCAGATCATTTTACTTAGTCTTGCGTCGATCTTCCTGCTTAGCGTAAATCCCCTTGAATTCACCAGCCTGGCCGTAAGCTTGGCCTGGGTAAATCTGAGTCTATTGTTCATCTTCCTTCTTGCCCTGTGGCGTTTTCACGCGATCAACAAATATCACTTCTTGTCTTATGTCGCCATGGGATACATCTTTGTCCTGGCACTGATGCTGGCAACATTGAGCGGCATATCTATAACACCGACGATGCAGCATGGTGACGATGGTCACCGTTCACTATTGTGGTTGACACACCTGCTGGAATCCACGGTTATTCTGTTTGCCATCTGGGCCTATCGCTGGCGTCTGCCTCTGCTGGCATATGGTGGTGCGTATCTTTTAATCGGTGCCGCCGGACTGATGCTGGCCATGGCCGACTATCTGCCGGAGTATGGCGAACACTTCGCTTCCTTCGCAGGTTTCTATTTTGGCTGGCACTCGATTAATACCGGTTTATTGCTGGCAGCCATCATCAGTTTATACAGTCAGCTACACAGGTTGGCTCGTATTACCTATTGGTACGTCATGCTGGCCGTTCTATTTGCATTGGCGGCAGAGCTGTTATTGACTCCCTTTGCACTTGAGTCGGCGTATATGCACTACTTGTCTTTGGTGTTGAAATTTTTTACCTACAATTTTCTGCTGCTGGCCTTACGTGGGTGGTTAAGCGATAAGTCGATAAGCATTTCGGCGGAGAGTGACAATATTTATGATGCCATTCCATTTTCCATTCTCCTGGTGGATGAGAATGGCCTCATTGAAGATGCCAATAAAACCGCACAGCATGAGGCAAAAGCAGGCAAACAAATCTTAATGGGCAAAAATTGCCACAGCGTATTTCATCCTTCTATCGAGATCGATTTATGCCCGGTTTGTCAAAATCTGGCAGACAGACTGCCGGTGATGAACCTGGAGGTAAAAGATGAGGCTAAAGTCAGCTGGAAGTCCTATACCCTGACCCCGATGCATTTTGCCGATGGTAGATTGGGTATGATCCATTTTCATTCTGATATTTCTGACCGCCGTGAGGCAGAAGAAGCCTTATTGCAGGAAAGTAATTTTGACCAGCTGACCAAGTTGGCCAATCGACGTCTGGCTACGGATCGGCTGGAACAGGCGGTGAAGCGTGCCGACCTGAACGACGAGCATCTGTTATGCCTGTTTATCGATCTGGATCACTTCAAACATATTAACGATACCCTTGGGCATGAGTATGGTGACAAGGTGTTGGTCCACGTTGTAAAAATTCTGCAACAATCATGTCGTGATATAGACAGTCTGGCTCGTTGGGGCGGTGATGAGTTTTTGCTTATGGTACCGAAATTCCAGGGCCTGAAAAAAGCAGAAGCACTGGCGGGAAAACTTCTGCGCTCAGTCGCCAGTCCTTGTGTCATCGAAGGGAAGGAGATCATGTTGCGATGCAGTATCGGTATGTCGATCTATCCGGAACATGGAATTACTGCCGAGAATCTTCTCAGTTATGCCGATTCGGCATTACATAAAGCCAAGCAAGCAGGACGCAATACCTATCGTTTCTATGATGCGCGAATGAATGCGGATGTGGAGCGCCGTTTGGAACTGGAGATGCGACTAGCCTATGCGGTAGACCATGACGAATTTGAACTTCAATATCAGCCAAAGATCGATATTGCAAAACATGAAGTCATTGGCATGGAGGCATTGCTACGTTGGAATAATGCAGAATTGGGCGTGGTCGCGGCAGCAGAATTTATTCCTCTCGCGGAAGAGAGTGGTCAAATCGTCGAGATCGGCAAATGGTTGATACAACGATGCCAGCGAGATCTCCTTCGTATGAAGCAGGAGGGATTACATGACCTGCGTCTGGCAATGAATGTCTCCTCGCGGCAATTACAGGAAGACGATTTTGTAGAACTACTCTGCAGTAGTTTTGTTGTTAATGGTTTGAGTCCCTCGGATATCGAACTGGAGATTACCGAAGGTTTGCTGATGGATGTGAGTGAGACCAATATCTCCAAACTACTGTTACTGAAAAAGGCGGGTTTCACCCTGGCGCTGGATGACTTTGGTACGGGATATGCTGCCATCAGTTATTTGAAAAACTTTCCCTTTAGTGAGATCAAGATAGACCGCAGTTATATTCGTGATATCGAAACCGATGAGGCAGACGCTCGCCTGTGTGCCGCCATTATTGCGATGGCCGCGCAGTTGGATTTAAATATAGTGGCCGAAGGGGTCGAGACGGAGGGGCAGGTGGAATACCTGTACGAACATGGCGCACATATTATTCAGGGCAATTATTACAGTCGGCCATTGGATTATGACGATTTTTTACATTATGTACGTAAGTACCTATAAGCTACATCGCTACATGTCGTTCAATCATCTATTTTCATTCGAGTATTAGGGACCATCAGTTTGGATCTACAGCAAACCCGCGTGGAAAATAATCAGCGTCTTACTCCCCATTTGAAGGACATTGCCCAGGGACAGATGATTGATGCCCTGGAACCCTTCGCCAAGGCCTACCTTGGTCTCTATTATCAGCTGGATAATTCTGTAGCGCCTCGGCAACGCGTCGCGGCACTGGCGAATGATGATGTCGTCGGCGCGATCATGCAGGGTATGCAAACCCGGTTGCAGGAAGGGGATGCGCCTAGCGCGGTACAGATAGGAGAAGACTATCTGGATGGAGAGGGCATCGGCTATGGCTATGTTTTACTGGCAGCGGTGGAAGAACACTGTGGTGAGGATAGTCGCCGGGTGTTACTGTTGAATGAAACGACGCAGGCTGCCCTGCTGTGTTATCCCTTTTTGCATGCGAACTATCAAACCCTTGCCTGGCATGAGCATATACTGCAACAGCGTCCGCAATGGGTGATCGAAGTACTGCAACAATTCTGGTCTCCATGGCTACAGCAAGAAAAGGAATTTCTACCGGGGCTGCAAAGCCTTATTCGTGGTACACGGTATGCGCACATTACGACACCACTGGCGCTGCAACTGTTGGCACTATGGCCGCAATGCGATGTGGCCACCATGCGACGATTAATGCAGTGGGCCTTACATAGTGAGGATAGAGAACGCCTGTTACAGATTGCCGATGAGCGAATCGAAGCCTTGTCGGTGGCAGACATACGCCGCAAGGTTTATTGGCTGACCACGGCGTTTATCATCTCCCCACAGAACTATGTGCGAGCCCTAAGCCAATATATAGGCCGAACCAAAGAGAAGGTGTTGCCTTTGCTGGACTATGTGGTGGCTTTGCTAAAAGACCCGGCCGTTGAGCAACACCTGAGTGCCATGGATCTGGCGCATCTGTTACGCATTATCGCCCCCATCTTTGCCCGCAATAAAGGGCGTGGCGGTTTGCTGGACGACAATTCCACCCGCGTGTTGTGGCTGTTTGAGCAGCTGGGCGACTATCCACAAGCGGGACGGGA
>JAOUJT010000385.1 GCA_029883105.1 Gammaproteobacteria bacterium | reverse complement strand
CGCAACTCCTTTTTACGGTAGATGTACTCAGCGTTTTCAGAGCGGTCACCTTCAGCGGCGGCCGCAGAAAGGGCCAGTGTCACGATGGCACGTCGTTCCCATAAGGACTTACTTTCCTGTTGCAGGTTAGCAAAGCCTTGCAGGGTAATATACGGTGATTTTTTCGCGGCCGGAGGCCTATATCTTCCCATGGAGTTTCCATTTTTCTACGAACCGCTGTATTTACCATATGGAATTTGCACCTGCTTATGGACACGCTAGGTATAAGTACGGTGAAGCGGGTGCAGGCCTATATAATAGCATGGTAAAGTCTGGGATATTAGGCCAATGAGTTACAGCATGAACAGAGATGATTCCATAAAGGCAGCCCTTGATCCGTATCGCAATGATATCAGAAAGGCAGGATATCGTGGAATGGTCGTGATTTCAGGAGAGATGCAGTGGTGTTACCAGGTAGCAGAACAAGCGATGTGGCTCGATGAAAACAGTCTTTGGATAGGCAAAGAAAATGACTACCCTGTAAAGAGTATTACTGCAAAGGCTTGTCAGCAACATCTTGGAAGGGAACATGCTGATGTTGTATTTGATGCATGGCAAGGGCTGGATCCGGATGCTTTGGGAGCCATTAGCGGCACACTAAAATCCGGTTGCATACTGTATTTATTGACGCCGCCATTTGAACAGTGGGAATCCTTCGATGATCCAGAATACAAACGAATCATTGTAGAGCCATATGAAAGCAAGGATGCGGGAAGGCGATTTATACGCCACATTATGGATGTATTAACAACTACCGATGACATTCTCATATGGCGGGAAGGAGAAGAAAAAATTATTCAGAAGCTACAGACAGCGGATAAAGCAGTAGAGATGCATGTGGATGCACCGTATAAAACACTGGATCAAAAACAAGCTGTTGAAGCTATAGAAAAGGTGATCAAAGGGCATCGAAGACGTCCTTTATTACTACAGGCAGATCGTGGCCGTGGAAAGTCCAGTGCTCTGGGATTGGCAGCTGCCAAGTACATGAGTAAGGCCAATGGAAAGATAGGAGTTACAGCACCAGGTCGGGTCCAGGCAAATGAAATATTTGCACGTATAAAAGAGGTGCACCCGGAGTCAGAACAACATGGTATGAAAATATCAGTAGGCGATGCAGAACTTGAGTTTTATGCCCCTGATGAGATTTTAGATATTTTACCAAAGTTAAATCTATTGTTAATCGATGAGGCAGCAGCAATTCCGCTATCAATGTTAGAGAAGATGTTGCTGAATTATTCAAGAATCGTCTATGCAACAACTGTACATGGGTATGAAGGGACGGGAAAAGGGTTTGAGATAAAATTCAAACAGACTTTACGTCGGCACTGTGACAAATGGAATGAGATATATCTGCATACACCAATAAGGTGGTGCGCGGGTGATATTCTGGAAGCCGTCATAAGTAAGATGCTGTTGCTGGATGCCGAAAACAGTCATAGAGAATTAGAATTTAATGATGAAGATATAAAAATATCCCCCATATCAAGAAGTGAATTAGCCTCTTCGAGCCACACGCTTCAAGATTGGTTTGGCCTCTTGGTCGATGCCCATTACAAAACCAGACCGTATGATCTTCGACAGATATTGGATGGGCCGAATATAAAGATATGGAACGTGTATGCAAAAGAAAAAATAGTCGCAACAGCAGTTGTTGCGATGGAAGGATTGATACTGGATGAACATGATGTGACAAGTATATATCAAGGAAAGCGACGCTTGCACGGTCATTTGATGCCACAGACGCTTGTGGTTCATTCCGGACATAAAAACGCATTCGATTTTAACTATGCAAGAATAATAAGGGTGGCAGTTCATGAGGCATATAGACGAAGAGGAATAGGGAGCCGTCTTATTTGTGCGATAGAGAATTGGGCAATGGCAAATGGGAAAGATTATTTGTCGGTAAGTTATGGGGCAGATAAAGACCTGATGAAGTTTTGGAAGTGTCATAACTATGAACTGGTAAGGATAGGATTAAAAAAAGAGGCATCAAATGGCCAGCATAATCTTATGATGATGAAGGAAATAAATAATAACT
>JAOUJT010000383.1 GCA_029883105.1 Gammaproteobacteria bacterium | reverse complement strand
TCTCGCTCTCCTTCTACGGTATGTCTACCTTCGAAGGTCCGATGATGGCGATCAAGACTGTTAACGCCTTGTCCCATTACACCGACTGGACCATTGGTCACGTGCATGGTGGAGCATTGGGCTGGGTGGCGATGGTGACCATCGGTGCGGTCTATGCCTTGTTACCTAAATTGTTTGATCGCGAAGAGATGTACTCAATCAAGCTCATTGATACCCATTTCTGGATCTCGACCATTGGCGTGGTGTTATACATCTCCTCCATGTGGATTGCCGGGGTGATGCAGGGTCTGATGTGGCGCGCGGTAAATGACGACGGCACCCTGACCTATAGCTTTGTCGAGGCCCTGGAGCGGATGTATCCCTACTACATCGTGCGTCTACTGGGTGGACTGCTGTTCTTCAGTGGCATGCTGATTATGGCCTACAACGTCTGGAAGACCGTCGCTGCCGGTAATGCGGTAGATGATGACGTCGTTCCGGCCAAGGCATAAGGAGGATATAAACCATGGGACATGAAGTGGTAGAAAAAAATATCGGCCTGATGGCGTTGTTCATCGTGCTGGTTATCAGTGTTGGCGGATTGGTTGAGATCGTTCCGCTGTTTTTCATCAAGAGTACAACCGAACCGGTAGATGGACTTAAGCCTTATACCGCTCTGCAGTTGGAAGGTCGGGATATCTACATACGCGAAGGTTGTTATGTTTGTCACTCGCAGATGATTCGCCCCTTCCGTGCTGAGACCGAGCGTTATGGCCACTACTCGGTGGCGGGTGAGTTTGTCTATGACCACCCCTTCCAGTGGGGGTCCAAGCGTACCGGTCCTGATCTGGCACGTGTTGGTGGTCGTTATTCCGACGAGTGGCATCGTGTGCATTTGATTAATGCGCGTGATGTGGTGCCGGAGTCGAATATGCCCGGTTTCCCCTGGCTGGCGACGGATCTGGTTGATGAGACCGGTACCGCAGCGAAGATGAGTGCCATGCAGACTCTGGGTGTGCCATACAGTGATGCGGAGATCGCCGCCGCTGCGGATGCCGTAAAGGGCAAGACAGAGATGGATGCAATGATTGCCTATCTGCAGGTACTGGGTACCAGCATCAAGAGCGGGAGGTAAAGACAATGGATATTCATACTATACAAGGGATATTTACTGCCCTGATGATGGCCTGTTTCCTTGCTGTGGTTTGGTGGGCCTTTAGTAAGCAGACCAAGAAACGTTTTAACGAGGCGGCCAATCTGCCCTTCGCCGATGAAGCCCTGGACCTCCAGAGCAGAAAGAAGGAGGGGAACCATGAGTAGTTTCTGGCATTGGTATGTAGTGCTACTGACCTTGGGCAATATATATGCCTGTTTCTGGCTAGTGAGATGGGCAACGCGCAAGCGTTCCAACGAGGCAGCAGAAGGGGATGTGACCGGTCATAGCTGGGACGGCTTGGAGGAGTATAACAACCCTCTACCACGTTGGTGGTTGTGGTTGTTCTACATAACCATCGTCTTTAGTCTGATCTATATCGTTCTCTATCCTACTATCGGTAATTATGGTGGGGTTCTGGGTTGGAGTTCTGATGGCGAGTATCAGCAGGAGATGGATGCTGCTGACGCCAAATATGGCCCCATCTTCACCCAGTTGGCACAGCAGGATGTTGCTGCCTTGTCTGCGGATAAGAAAGCGACGCAGATTGGTCAGCGCCTGTTCCTGAACTATTGTGCCACTTGTCACGGTAGTGACGCCGGTGGTGGTGCGGGCTTCCCCAATCTGCGGGACAAGGACTGGCTCTATGGCGGTTCTCCTGAGGCGATTAAGACCAGCATCATGAATGGTCGTCGTGGCATGATGCCTCCATGGGGTGCTGCTCTGGGCGAGCAGGGCGTTGACGAGGTCACCGCCTATGTTATGAGACTCAGCGGTCGTGCAGTAGATGCCAGCAAGGCCTCTGCGGGTAAGACTCGTTTCAACATGATGTGCGTGGCTTGTCACGCTGCCGATGGTACGGGCAATCAGGCCATGGGCGGACCTAACCTGACCGATAAGATCTGGTTGTATGGTGGTTCGGAAAAGGCCATAGCCGCTTCTATCCGTAATGGCCG
>JAOUJT010000384.1 GCA_029883105.1 Gammaproteobacteria bacterium | reverse complement strand
AAAGGAGAGTGAAATATCCTGGTAGTCATTACCGGATTGCTCATGCGGCAGCTGTATGTTGAGGCCTACACTGGGTGACTTGCCCTCAAAGGCGCCCTTGTTGGCAGCCTCCATAATGCCGGGACCGCCGCCGCTAACCACCGAGAAGCCGGCATCGGAGAGCAGACGGGAGATCTCCTCAGTGAGTTTGTAGTAGGGGTGTTCGGGATCGGTACGCGCCGATCCAAAGACGCTCACCGAGGGCCTGATCTGCGCCAGGCGTTCAAAGCCCTCCACAAACTCCGCCATGATTTGAAAGATCTTCCATGACTCACGGGTCAGGCTGGTATCGTTTATGGGGTTTAACCCAGGGTGTTCCGATTTATTGATCATTTGTGTCAGCGGGCTCTTGATGAATGAGGCCAATATTTAGCATAAAGCCGGTGACTAAGACATAATTGCCGACAGACTTTTTACCAACAGATCACTTGCCTATGCCTAACAAGACCCAGCCATTCGTCCTCGTGGACGGTTCCTCCTACGTCTTTCGTGCCTTCCACGCCATGCCAGAGACGATGACCAACTCCAAACATCAACCTACCGGCGCCATTTATGGTGTGATCAATATGTTGAAAAAGCTATTGGTCGATTATGACACCCAGCAGATCGTGGTGGTGTTCGATGCCAAGGGCAAGACCTTTCGTAACGACATGTATCCGGAATATAAGGCCAACCGCCCGCCTATGCCGGATGCCCTGCGTTCGCAAATAGAGCCGATCCACCAAATTGTCGAGGCCCTGGGTCTGCCTATACTGGTGGTGGACGGTGTCGAGGCCGATGACGTCATCGGTACCCTGGCGGCACAGGCCACCGAGCTGGGCATCGATACGGTGATCTCCACCGGCGACAAGGATATGGCACAGCTGGTGAATCAGCATGTCAGTCTGGTCAATACCATGACGGATACCAAATCTGATGTGGCGGGAGTGAAAGAGAAGTTTGGCGTTGGACCTGAGCTGATCACCGACTACCTTGCCCTCATTGGAGACAAGGTAGACAACGTCCCTGGTGTGAACAAGTGTGGACCCAAGACCGCAGTGAAGTGGCTGGAACAGTACGGGACCATCGAAGGGGTCATGGCCCATGCCGATGAGATCAAGGGCAAGGTGGGTGAATACCTACGTGAGTCACTGGGTTTTCTGCCTCTGTCGCATGAGCTGGTGAAGATCAAATGCGATGTGGCGCTGGACAAAGGCCCCAAAGATTTGATGCGTGATGAGCCTGATACCGAGGCACTTAAGGCACTCTACGCAGAATATGAATTCAAGAGCTGGCTCGCGGCGCTGTTGAAAAACGGTGAGAGGGCGCCATCTGTTTCCGTAAGACGCTCGGACTCAGGCACTGAGGAGGCGGAAGTCGTCGTAGAGACGCCAATTGCAGAGAACGACTATCAGGTCATCTATGCGCAGGCAGACTTTGATCGCTGGCTAAAAAAACTCCAACAGGCCGAGCTGTTTGCCTTTGATACCGAGACCACCTCACTGGATTACATGCAGGCGGAGATCGTCGGTGTCTCCTTTGCCATCAAGGCCGGTGAAGCGGCCTACGTGCCCGTGGCCCATGACTACCCCGGCGCGCCGGATCAGCTTAATCGCGACGATGTACTCACGGCCTTAAAGCCTCTACTGGAAGACATCAATAAGGCCAAATTGGGTCAGCACATGAAGTACGACATGAATGTGCTGGCCAATTATGGCATCCATATGCAGGGCATCACCCACGACACCATGCTCGAGTCCTATGTGTTGGACTCTACCGCAAGCCGCCACGATATGGATTCGCTGGCGCTGAAATATCTGGGCCTGAAGACGATCACATTTGAGGAGGTGGCAGGCAAGGGTGCCAAGCAGCTCACCTTCAATCAGGTGGCGCTGGAGCAAGCCGGCCCCTATGCCGCCGAAGATGCGGACATCACCCTGAGGCTGCATCAAAACCTGTGGCCGACACTGCAGGCCGAGTCCCGCCTGGCTTCGGTCTATAGTGATATCGAAATGCCGTTGGTACCGGTGCTGTCGCGCATCGAACGTAACGGCGTGCTGGTGGATGCAC
>JAOUJT010000120.1 GCA_029883105.1 Gammaproteobacteria bacterium | reverse complement strand
TTCGCAATCATTTCGAAGACAATTTGAGACCCCATCTCTTACAATATATGGAATATGTACAGAGTGATATCGGCATGCCTGCAGATAGAGATAGGGCAAGAGCATTGGCCAAGCGTTTAAATATTGCGATTCATATCATCGATGCTCAAGGTACCTGGTCGTCCACTGGCGAACTCAAGCAACAACACAAAATCAACATACGACATGAAATCTCTGAAAATGGAATCGATTACGGCATCGCCACTGTGGGTAACCATGAATACTTTATGTCTAAACAAAACGGCACGAGTTTTTTGTTTGACATTCCAAACCTACATCCTTCACACAAAGGACGTGGATTATTGCCCATCGCGGTATTGTTGATCGTTTTACTTTTTCTTTACCATTTCACCCATAGAATCATCCGTCCCATATCCACTTTAAAAGCTGGAATTAAGCGCATTGGCAATGGTGAGCTAGACCATCGCATAAAGATTAAAAGTCGAGATGAACTAGGCGATCTTGCTGATAGCATTAACGACATGACGAATGATATACAAAAGATGCTAGAAGCAAAGCGACAATTGCTATTAGCGATTAGCCATGAACTTAGATCGCCGCTGACCAGGGCAAAAGTTTCCTTAGCAATGATGGACAACACAGCCAACAAAGAATCGCTACATAGCGATCTAAATGAAATGGAAAAACTAATAGAAGAGCTGCTCGAAACTGAGCGTCTTAGCCATAATCATACAATATTAAACAAACAACAAACCGATATCCGTACTCTCATAACTGAGCTAATACAGTATCAATTCAGCAAGGACAACATTGATCTAAAACTTCCAGAATATGATGTAATAGAAAATATAGATGCACTACGCATCAAGCTAATGCTAAAAAACCTTCTGGAGAATGCAATTCGACATACACCCACATGCGCACAAAATCCGAGCATAGAGCTGACCATGCATCAGCATAGCTTACGCATACAAGTCTCTGACTATGGATCTGGAATCGAGGCACAACACATCCCCCATATTACAGAAGCATTTTATCGAGCGGATGCATCCCGCCACAGGGAAACAGGCGGCTATGGATTGGGTTTATATTTATGCCGTGTTATAGCAGAGGCACATGGTGGTTCACTGCAGATAGAGAGCCACATTACCAAGGGGACAAGCATCACTATTGAGCTAACAAACAACATCGACATGAATGCGTAGACGCTCTATCTTCTTATAGCGCTCAGTTTTTCGTATACCACTTGATAGAACATCTTAAAATCAACTGGCTTGGTTAAATATTTATCGAAGCCACATTTTAGTGCCTTGTCTATATCTTCTTGAAGCGCATTGGCACTTATCGCGACTACCGGTATATTTTTGGTTTTCTCATTATTTACAAGTTGTTCTTTTACCTCATAGCCATTCAAATCAGGCATATTAATATCCAGAAAAATAAGATCCGGCACTCGTTTTCTGGCTATATCTATCCCAAGCCGTGGTTCTGTTGCTGACAACAACTCTATATTGGGATATTTTTCAAGTAGCTTTTTTGTTAGCAGCATACTTGCAGGATTATCTTCAATGTATAGAACTACAAATTCACTACCATTAAGTTTCATCATAAGAGACTCGGCATCACTTAAATTGACTGGTGTGATGTGTGGCATATGATTTTCGCTGCGCGGCATGCACAGCCAAAACTCACTACCTTCTCCTTCCGTTGATGAAAAACCGATACTGCCACCCATACGCTCTATTAAACGCTTACTGATTGCCAACCCTATGCCACTACCTTCCACTACGGCCACATGCTTTTCTAAACGGCTAAATGGCATAAAGACCTGAGGTTTAAATATATCCGGAATACCAACCCCTGTATCCAACACTCGCAAGCAGATATCCCCTTCTCTGCTCTCCAACACTATTCTTACGTCACCTTTTTCTTTATTGTATTTAATCGCATTGCCAACGAAATTAAGTACCACTTGTTTCAATCTTAGACTGTTTGCCAGCACAAGACTGTCTTGTGTTTTTATCTCTTTAACGATACTCACTGACTTTTCATTCGCACTGCCTTCAATCAAGCCAATGCATTCATCAAGCAATTTCAACAAATCCACCGAGTCCGTTTCAATCTCAACATCACCCGTTTCGATACCAGAAAGATCAAGAATGTCATTAATCAACTCTAACAAATGGTTGCTCGCCATGAGGATTTGTTCAAGCCCCATCTTTACTACCTTATTATCAATGTCTTCTGTTTTCATCAATTGGGCAAACCCTAGTACTGCATTCAGCGGCGTCCTTAGTTCATGGCTCATATTTGACATAAAACCAGTCTTCGCTTTACTTGCCTGCTCCGCAATATTCTTTGCCTCAAGCAAAGAGATCTCGGTTAACTCATGAGCATGAATAACGTCTTCGAGTTCATCCGTGCGGCGTTTTACCAACTGTTCAAGATTGTCTCTATACTCTTTCAACTCTTCTTCTTGCCGACTTCTTTGCGAAATCATTTCAACAAAACTTTTATGCAACTGACTTACTTCATTATTAGCTTTTCTGATGGCAGAAAAATCTTCATCCAGTTTCTCCCCGCGAGCAAAGGCATTTACATATTCAGCCAAACGGATAATTGGCTGACTCAGTTTCTCAGCAACATAACGTGATATTATCATCGCAAAAAACAGCACCAGAATTATCATTAACAAAGATTTTTCTATCGCATTCTCTACAAACAAATCGATCGATGACTTTGAAAAACCTATATGGATATGCGCCGGAAGAGTTTCAACCAGCGAATAGCCAATATCTATCACCGTGCGGCCTATGTATTCATGCTCCAGGAATTCAAAATCATGCTCATGAATGACATTGCCACCATTTTCACTCAAAGTGAGACTCTCTATATCAGAGCCTGTGGTACTTATAAAAATACGGCCATCAAATCCTGTTATGTATGCGTACACAATATCAGGATTCTGATTTTTTATTTGTAACAGTTGTGTTCTAAGCTCATCTTTTTCCAGTGTATCTGTGGTTATTGTTGTCGCGACTATTTTTGTAATCGATGCGGCCCACTTGCGTTTTTCTTCCACCGCACTGGTATAAAACCAACTGCTCATCAGCAGTGCGACGGTCAGCCCTGTTACCAGTACTGCCACAGAAATGGCAAGTCCAAAATGCAGTGATATCTTCATCCTACATCGCCTTCAAGGCGTGCAAAAAGATTTAGCCTTCTGTGGCCATGGTCATTCCCCATGCTTTGTAATTCCTTTTTTGTATTTCAGCTTAAATTTTCTGACACCGTACTTATTATCTTGGTGAGAAAACTCTTTCGCCGTGCCTTGAGTAAAGTCCTACATTAGGACTCTGCTTAATACGCAAACTGTGCTATTGCTGATTTTTCACACTGCTTCTGTATCCGCGATGTATGAACAACATACACAATACTCATATAACTCAAATCAGAACGCTATTTACTAAATTATTACCCAAAAAAAGCCCCTAAAATGTGGGGCTTTATTTACAACACGGTAAGTGTAGAAGGCTTACGCCACCTTCACCTGCTCTCCGGCGGGATCCGCCTCGGATAGGGCCTCGTCTACCCTCTGCATCAACACATTCACGCTGTCATTTTTGCGCCATTCAGACAGTCCAACGGCCACTCTCAACTCTACGCCCTCTTCCAGGCCCGAGAGCCGAGTCTCCTCGATGACCTTAGCCAGACGACCCGCCAGTTCGGCCGCACCTTCGAGGGATGTTTCTGGGAGCACCATCAGGAATTCACCATCACCATCATGTCCAACCATATCAGCCCAGCGGACATAATCCTTCACCAGCTGCGCTAGCTCCAGCAGTGCCTGCTCACCTAAACTAATATGGCTGTTATCAGTCTTTTTCACCTTTGCGCTAAACATAATGATAGAAAGCGGGGTTTCGTAACGCCGACAACGAGCGATCTGAGGCTCCAGGCGTTGCACGACACCTCGTCGGTTCAGCAAACCGGTAATGGTGTCGCTGGTGGCCGATTCCAGAACGATGGATTCCAGTCGGTTTCGTTCACGTTCCAGATGGTGTTCTCGCGTTACATCGAGGTAGTAATGAGTAACTCCACCCTGGCTATTGGTGCTGTTTTTGCGCTCCAGCCAGCGCTCACCTTCGCCATGTAAGGGCGGAATATAAATGCTCGATTGTTCGGAAAAGAGCAGTTGCAGCTGTAATTCTTGTAGCTCCTCTGCTGATTTGCCTAGCAACTGCTCACGTGAGGCATTTACCATTGCCATCAGGGTATCATTTGCCCAGCTAACCTTATTATTGCCATCCAGCAACATGATCCCTACCGGGGCATTTGCGAGGACATCTTCCATGTTTTGAGGTGCCAGCGTATCGGACATTTCTCTACTCCTTTGCCGCTTTTTTACTGTAATTCCGTGCGCATAGCATACACCTAGCTTCACTCTGCGGGAACCGAGCGTTTATTTCTTGATTCATCCACTGCAACATAACTCAAAACAGCTTCGGTTACCTTAACCACTTGAAGGGGATCTCTTTCACGCTCAGCGTACACCTCCACCTCCACGGTCAGCGAGGTATTGCCCACATGCGTTACGCTGGCATAACAACTTACGATGTCGCCGACAAACACCGGAGCACGAAAGTGAAAGGAATTTACCGCCACCGTGACCACACGTCCACGGGCGCGCTCATGGGCACAGATGGCACCGGCCATGTCGACCTGCGCCATCAGCCAGCCGCCAAAGATATCCCCAGCGGCATTGGTATCCCTGGGCATCGCCAACAATCGGGTGGTCGGTGTACGTCCCTTGGGCAGGAAATCAGCCGGCATCAGTGGCCCTCATACATCGCGCCGATGTCAGAGGTGTAGTGTTCGGTAATCTCCTTGCGTTTCATCGACATCTTGGGGGTCAGCATCTCGTTCTCTATGGTCCAGGGCTGCAAGTCCAGTGTCACTTGGCGGATCTGGGCATATCCGGGGAATTGGCTCAGACTCTTGCAGATTCGATCTTTAACTAGGGCCTTC
Organism: Gammaproteobacteria bacterium; assembly: GCA_029883105.1. Classification (GTDB taxonomy): domain Bacteria; phylum Pseudomonadota; class Gammaproteobacteria; order Thiohalospirales; family Thiohalospiraceae; genus JABURT01. Next base: position 3,376 of record JAOUJT010000120.1, on the reverse strand, counting down.
ATGGCATCATTTTGTAACAAGACCTCCTGAGTGCCCACCGCCCCCTGCTCGATAGTCAGCTTTTCCCATAACTCAGGATTCAGCACCACCAGTGCGCTCAAGTAAGGTTTGCCCTCTCCCACCACCATTACCTGCTCAAATAACGGATCCAGGCAGATGGCCATCTCCATATCTGCTGGTGGTACCTTCTCACCATTGGCGAGAACGATGATCTCCTTGATACGACCGGTAATAAAGACATGTCCCAGCTCATCGATACGTGCCTTGTCACCCGTACATAACCAGCCGTCTTGCATGATCTCAGCGCTGGCCTCGGGCAGGTTCCAATACCCCAACATGATATTGTCCCCTTTCGCCAATAGCTCATCATTCTTACCGATGCTTAGCTCGATACCGGGTAGTGCAGTACCGATGCTGGCAGGCAGATTATCGTCATAACGGTTAACTGTCAGCACGGGACTGGTCTCCGTCAACCCGTAACCCTGATAGAGATTGAGCCCCAAACCGATGAACATATGCGCTATATCCGGACTGAGGGCTGCACCACCACTTATGGCCACACGAATCCGCCCACCCAGTCGTGCCTGTATCTTCTTCGCCACCAACAATTCCAGCACCGGCCACAGCAACTGTTTAGGCTGCCACCTGCTGCGCCCCTGGGTATATTCAAAGCGTTGCCAGCCCACGTCTATAGCCTTCTCAAACAGGCCTCTGGCCAAGGGTGATTTATTCTCCAGCTGAGCCGAAATCCGGGAATGTACACGCTCAAAGATGCGCGGAACAGACACCAGAACATGGGGTTTAATGGTCAACAGATCCTCCGCCATTTGTAGTACTGAACGGGCGTAGGCAATAGTGCTGCCAGCCATCACCGGCAGATAATATCCAATGGTTCGTTCCAGGGTATGGGACAGGGGCAGGAAGGAGAGAAATACGTCACCGGCAAAGATTTCCACGCTGTGCAGTCCGGCCCAGGCATTACTGAGTATATTCTTGTGGCTCAGCATCACGCCCTTGGGACGCCCGGTGGTTCCCGAGGTATACACCAGGGTTGCCAGCTCATCCATCTGTGCCGCGTACACCTCGCCCTCTTCTGCATGAGCGGGCAACCAACTGCTTAGTAGCATAAGACGATCATCATGGATTGCAGGCGAGACCTGACCCATGCTGATGATACGCTTCAACCCAGGCAGTGAATCTTTGGTAGCCAGTAATTCTCGACACTGCTCATCGTTCATCAACAGCAGAACCTGAGCACCGGAGTCTTTGAGAATGTAGGCCACATTCTCGGCCCGGTCTTCTACATATAAGGGGACCGGAACCAGTCCCAGAGATAAAGCTGCCTGATCGTACATAACCCACTGCTGACAGTTACGTACCATCAGCGCCACACGGGAACCGGGGGGCAGATTCTCCTTCGCCAGTGCCGCTTGCCAACGTGCCAGCTCCTTGCCAGCCTGCAACCATGTGGTATCTCCCCATGCCTCGCGACCCTCGTCATACTGACGGAAGGCAATGGCATCCGGGGTACGGCGGATACGCTCACGAAACAACCCAGCCAGAGTACCGGCCTCCTCTGGCTTTATCATATCCTTATTCTGGCTCATGACTTTACCCCCATTTCGGTTTGTCTATAGCTTCGTCCACAGTTTGTCTGCAGTAAAACGCTCGCCGTACTTCTTCTGTAACTGCTCCATCCGCTGACGCAGCACCTCGACCCCTTCGCGATAAACATAATTCATCGGTCCACCCCTAAAGGGTGCGAAGCCGGTGCCAAAGATCATCCCTGCGTCGAGCATATCCTTATCGTCTACCACCCCTTCGCGCAGGCAGGCGATGGCCTCATTCACGTAACGCATGACCATGCGTTGAATCACCTCGTCATTGGCCCTGTCACTCACCTGAGATAAGGCCTGACGCTGACCGCGTTTATCGTATTGATAAAAGCCCTGGCCCGACTTCTTGCCCAGCTGCCCTGCCGCGACCATTTTCTGCAGACGTTTGGGCACCTCACCACCCAGATGGGAAGAGAGGTTTTCTGCCACATGCAGACAGATATCCAGCCCTACCGTATCGGCCAGGGTGATGGGGCCCATGGGCATACCGAATTTCACTGCAGCCTTGTCGATGGCCTGTATTGAGATACCATCTTCCACCATGTTCACCGCTTCCATCAGGTAGGGCATAAGGATGCGATTGACGAGGAAGCCTGGTGAGCTTTTTACCATCAGAGGCAGACGCTTTATCTTATGAGTAAAGGCCGCCGCTTGCTGCACCACCTCAGTATGGGCCTGCTTTCCTTGTACGATCTCCACCAGTTGCATCTGTGCCACCGGGTTGAAGAAATGCAGTCCGACCAAACGGCCGGGGTCTTTCAGTGCCGTACCGATCTCTTCCAAAGGGATCGAGGAAGTATTGGTACATAACAGGGTATCTGGCCTTACCTTGGCCTCTACCTCGCGAAACAGCTCTTGCTTGGCCTTCAGATCCTCAAAGATCGCCTCGATCACCACGTCGGCACCGGGCAGGCCATGGCCCTCGATATCCGGCATCAGACGATCCATCGCCGCCTGGATTGGGCGCGGACGTTTGAGCTTCTTTTTGTACAGTTTATGGGCCCTCTGCATGACGCGCGCCAGAGACTCATGAGAGCGATCCTGTACCGTAACCTGAAAACCCTGCATGGCACACCAGGCCGCTATATCACCGCCCATGACCCCACCGCCGATCACATGTACCCGTTTCGGGGTATAGCCTTCCAACTTACCGGCGGCCTTCATCTTCTCTTGCAGGAAAAATACCCGTATCAGATTTTGCGCAGTATCTCCGCTAATCAGACGGGCAACAGACAAGGCCTCTTCGCGCAACATCTCGCTGGGTTCATCGCCAAACTTCAGCCACAGATCGATAAGAGCAAACGGAGCAGGATAGTGCTCCGGAGAGGCCTTTTTCTCTACGTTGCGCCACAGGTATTTGGCCAGCAGGGGCCGCGCCCATTTCTTATTCAGACTGCGCTTCCATAGTGGCTGAGGCTTCTCTTTCGGCGGCGAGGTAATAACGCCAACGGCAGCACGCTTAAGTTGTCTTTCAGGTACCGCATAGTTAATCAGACCGATCTTTGCCGCGCGTCGGGCGTCGATGGTGCGACCGGTGAGCATCAGATCCATCGCCGCAGGCACCCCCAGCAACTGAATACTACGCACCGAGCCACCAAAACCGGGATGGATGCCCAGTTTCACTTCCGGCAGGCCCAGTCGGCCACTGTCTGCCTCGGCAATCCGGTAGCGACAGGCCAGGGCCAGCTCCAGTCCACCACCCAGACACATACCATGGATCATCGCCACGGTAGGACAATTCATCATCTCGATACGATCCA
>JAOUJT010000382.1 GCA_029883105.1 Gammaproteobacteria bacterium | reverse complement strand
ATCTGCAAGTAGTGGCATAAGCTGCATCGAGCGGCTTTCCCGTACACTGTCCAGCTCTCGGGTCAGTTCATTGCTCTCTATCATCTCCCAGGCAAGGATCTCCTGCGTCAGTGGCCGCTTACGAATGGCGCGTAGAAAGTTCTTCGCGGCCTGCACCGCGCGTTCGGTATACGGCAGTTGTAAAAATTCTTCCATGTCGCCGCCACAAAATTCCTCAAGAGTGGGCCAAAAATCTCCTTCTCTGGCATAGGCCTCGATCAGGCCAGGCAGGCCATCGAAATAACGATAGATCAGCACCTTATCGACACCCGCTTGCTTGGCCACAGCGTTGACTCCCAGGGCCGCGATACCCTTTTGTGCCATCAGCTCTCCTACGGATTGAATCAGTAGGCTGCGAGTGGCGGTGCTATCGCGTGGTTTGGTGTTGGTTTTATTTGCCATCGTTCATCCTGTTTGAATGGACTATATGTCACTGCGTGGTGACAAGTCAAGCCGTGCGATTGCCTGGGTATGCCAGCGAGAGTAAAACCATCGGTATGTCACCGTAGGGAGGGATGTGATGGATGTGTTATTACGTGGATAGTGAAACTGATAAGGGGCGCTAAGCCCCCTTGTGGTTCTGTTTTTTTAATCGGGTCCATGTTCCTTGGTTTGTTCCTGTTCCTGTTCCTGTTCTTGTTCTGTTGATTCCTCATCGCGATACATTAATTGCACCCCTTTAAGAAAATTACGCAGGATTTGATCCTTACAGTCCCGGTAGTGTTTGTGGCCGGGCTTGCGAAAAAACGCGCTCAATTCATGTTTGCCCAGTTCCACGTCACTCATGGCCAATACTTCGAGGATATCTTCGGCCTGCAGATCTAACGCGATCTTTAGTTTTCTAAAGATGATGTTGTTATTCAGGCGAGCTTCCGGTTCTGGCTGTGGCCCATCCTTTTTACCGCGACGATCAATGATCAGGCCATTGAGAAAGGTTGCCAGCAGGGTATCGTTACAGGCCTGAAACGCAGGGTCGTCTTCTTTCTTTAACCATTCGCTGATCTCCTTGCGCGTTACCTGATGTCCGGCCAGGCCAAAGATGGCAATCATCTTGTTATCATTAAAATCGAAGGTGTAGCGCAGGCGGCGTAAGATGTCGTTATTGGTCACGGATAGATCCTGATTTGGCTTGAGAGATACAGCAGCGACGTGCTGCCTGGCTGATGAGGGTAACTTTAACAGATTTATGCGTCGTCTTTATAAACATAATATTTTCACAGCATGGGGAGGAAGAGATGCCTCAATCAGGCCGCTGTGCCAACCAGATGACATGCCGGGCCTTTTTATGGTTTGGGTGGGCGCGTACCTTCTTCTCTTTTACCTGATAACCCACCTTGCGCAGGCGCTCGGTAAAGCTACGCTCCGGACCGGCGGACCACACTGCCAGTACGCCTAGCGGACGCAGTGCCTCATAGGCGCTAATCAGGCCATCCATGGAGTAGAGCCAGTTATTCTTTTTCCGTGTTAGCCCCTCTGGACCATTGTCCACATCCAGCATGATGGCATCAAAGGATTGACGTCCCGCAACAATGGCCTTGGCCACATCGCCTTCATGCACACGGACTCGCGGATCAAGAATAGGCAGACCCGCATGCTCACCCAGCGGGCCACGGTTCCACTCGATCACCGCAGGGATCAATTCGGCAACGACGATCTCGGCCGTATCGGCTAAATGTGTGCGTGCGGCGGCCAGGGTAAAGCCCATACCCAGGCCACCAATCAACACCCGCGCATCGGCCTTATGGGCAATATGCTGACAAGAGAGCTCGGCCAGTGCATCCTCGGAGCCGTGCATGCAGGTATTCATCAGCTCGCCACCGCCGACGATCTTGATAGAAAAGTCGTTGCCACGTTGAAGCAACTGCAAGGCAGTGCCATTACCTGGAATGGTCGCGGTATCGAGTAATACCCAGGGGGTCATGGTGCAGGCCTCAGTTCGGCAGGGTGGTAGGACTGGAAAGTGTATGCCCTAAGTCGGATCTTTCTGCACCAGTGTGGCCTTTTGTTCCAACTCGGCTTTCTTCGCCCGACGCTTGTTGGATTCGTTCTCATTG